>JBLHLI010000013.1:0-16083 GCA_047618765.1 Enterobacterales bacterium
TGCTCGACCATAAGCTGCAGTTGTTGTTGAGCTGAAATGGGCAACATAGCAACAATGGTGTTGTGCAACACTTTAATATAGTCACCTACTACTAAAAAGCCATCATCACTATTGGTAATAGCTCCATGCTCTCTAAGTACAGCGATTAATGACGCAAAGACTTTTTTATCAAAGGCCTCAGGCGCATTGATGTCATATAAAATGGCAATTCTCTCAGCAAGTTTGTGACTGCTTGTTTCTAGATCTCGTCGAGTGAAACTTTTATTCATTTCGGTTTTTCTTACTAATAGTGTTAAGACAATAGCAAATCGCTTGAGCATATTTTGTAGTGATTCACTTAACAATAAAAAACTTCTCATTTCATGGGAACGTTCTTCAGGGCGCCATAGTTTATTGCCCCTTTCTTCTAAGAGTTTTTCACTGAGCATAAAATCAATCGTTTGATTGATTGCTTCTAAGAGCTCTTTATCATCCCAATGTAGAAATAATTCATTCTTTAAATAAGGGTATAAAATTAAACAATTATCTTTTAACTTTTTACGCCCCATACTTCGTGAATAGCGAAAACAACTGGCAATCAAGGCGGGTAAAACGAATAAGTGAAGAATGTTATTACGATAATAAGTCATTAGTACCGCTGTTTCTTCACTAAAAAAAGCAATATCGCCCATCGACTGTTTAGTAATTTGAATAGCGTTTAGTTTTTCAGCAGCTTGTAAGATATCTTCAGCACTACCATCTGGGAGAACCAGATCAGGGCTATAAGGCACTTCTCTTAATAGTTTTAGATAAAGCTCTAATTGATGTAATAATTCACCTTTATCAATGGCGTAACGAGGCGTTGATAGCATGACCAAAGAAATTAATGTTACTGGACTGACTGCAGCGGCATTATTTATAGATACCATTAAATCATTGGCTAAACTTTTAATAGTAGAATTAAACCACTTAGGTCGCTCTTCAAAATTACCTTTACTTTCACGCCAGTTTTGTTGATTTCTATCTAACCAAGTTTCAGCGCAGATCGGGTCACCGAAGTTAACGTAAACTTGTCCATAGGATTGTTTAAGGGCTTTTCTAGCTCCAAGTAATTGACCGATAGATTCATTTTTCTTACTACTACCTCGCAGTTCACCTAGATAACTAGAACCTTCCATAATTTTGTCGTAACCAATATAAATGGGTACCAGTAACAAGGGTTTTTTTCTTCCGCGCAATACGTTTTCAATAGTCATTGAAAGCATACCCGTTTTAGGCTGTAGTAAACGTCCTGTGCGAGAGCGTCCTCCTTCAGGGAAATACTCAACAGAATAGCCTTTATTGAATAAAAGATTTAAATATTCATTAAAAATTGCACTATAAAGCTTATTACCGCTAAAGGAGCGCCGAAGGAAAAAAGCGCCACCGCGTCGAAGTATTGAACCAACTGGCCAGAAGTTTAAGTTGATACCTGCAGCAATATGAGGAGGCACCAAGCCTTGATGATAAAGAACATAAGATATTAATAAGTAATCCATATGGCTTCGATGACAAGGCACATAAACTAATTCATAGTCTCTTGCCATTTCCCGAACTCTTTCAACATTGGAGATTTTTACGCCATCATAAACTTTCTTTAAGATCAAACCTACCATCTTTTCTAGCATACGCATCACGAAGTAAGAATAGTTACCGGTAATTTCTTTGGCATAACCAACAGCTCTTTTTTTTGCTGCAGATTTGCTGATTTTTTTCTTTTTTGACTCACGTTCAATGGTGCGACTAACTTGAGATGTAGATATTAATTCTTTGATGAGTAACCGTCTGTCATAAACATTTGGGCCAAGAGATGCTGCCTTTTGATGATGGAAGTATATACGTAGCACCCTGACTAACTTTAAAGTCATGTGTTCTTTGCTACCAGCAGCTTTCAAAATTGGTTCTAACTTAAGAGGTTTGCCAAAGGTAATAAAACTCTGGCGCCCTAAAGTAACAACAAGCAATGCTTTCTTAAAAAATCCAATGCTATCCATGGTATTGGTGAGAAATATTCGAAAGAGCGACTTTTCTTTACCAGGGTTTCGCCCCCATGAAACAGTCACTGGAACCAATTGAATATTTAAATTTGGGTTTTCTTTCTGCTGTTGTAATAGACTTTCAAAGCGATGAGTATGACGGTCATAATTTGATGTGCGGTTCCAAAAACGTTTCTTTTTACGAGCAAACAAATAGCCACAATTTTTATTGCTGATTAAGGGTGATGGTAAACCGAGTTTCTCACATTGTTGATGCAATAAATTTAAATCAGCTGCAGAATAGTGACTAATCACATAATGAATAGGTTGGGATAAATCAAGCTCAAGCTCTTTAATCGGATCTTCAGGTAACACAGCAGGTTTAGCTAATAATTTTATTGGCCAATCTAAACTTCTAAAACCCGCCTTCTTTAAACGATTACTAAATGTTGTCATTTACTCAATGTCCGCCTTGTTCTTATTGTTTGAGTCGTATTGATTTCGTAAAAACACTGTTCCATTCTACTTCAAGTGAGGCCTTTACAGATAACACTATTTTATACCGACCCCCATGGACCATTATCTATATCTTTATTTATGACTATTTTTTAATATTTGTTACTCAACCTATTTAACAAATCGTTGTATTTAATTTAAGTGTAATTAAAAATCCAATTGCTGTTATCCATCAAAAACATTAAAATAAATCACTTTTAGAGCATCGCCACTTTTCCAAATAGAGCAAATAGTTCTATGATGCGAAATTATTTAATAGCTAGCTGCCGTCCAAATAGGGAAATTGAATGCGCTATATTTTATTATTATTTGTATTTTTAATAAGTTATGGTTCTCTGTATCCTTTTCATTTTTCAGGCGATTTACTACCCTTTAGTGAGTTCATTAGCTGGTTATTTAATCTATCATACCGAACAACAAAAGCTGATATAGTCGCAAATATATTGCTATTTATGCCCTTTGGTTTCGTCTCTGTGATGATGGTTTCAGCAAGTCGGAAATTATTTATCAATGTCTGCTGGTTATATCTAGGAGGTACAATACTGGCCTTTTTCTTACAATATTTACAATTTTATCTGCCGGCAAGAGTTCCTTCAGCCGTTGACGCTCTATATAACAGCTTAGGCATCGTTATCGGTATGCTGTTATCTCATGTTATAAAACTATACTCCCAACTTCATTTATCCCATGATTACTCAAAACCCAAGGATTGGTCACAAATAACCATTCCTCTGATATTAGCGCTAATATGGGTTGCTTGGAGATTATTTCCTTTTGTCCCGGTCTTTACAACCAAGTCAATGCTTGCTGCTGTTTCACCATTAATGCAACAACCTGAGCTTAGTTTTAGCCTTATTATTAGGGATCTTTTTGGTTGGTTAATATTTTTCTATCTTCTTACCCGCCCCCCTTTTGATAAATTACCTCGTTTTAGAGTGTTGAAAATAATCTTTTATATTTTTGGTCTTGAAATCATTATTAGAAATAATACCATTACCGTCAATGACATGCTGTCAGCCTTAATCGCTTTTGCTTTGTTTGCTTCCCTGACCGCAGAACAGTTAAACAAAGGGTTAACTAGAGGTCTTGGAGTAGCGATAATATTAACTCTTATTAGCCCCTTCGTTATTGCACAACCAAGTAACGAATACTTATGGTTGCCCTTTAAAGCCTTGATGAAAGGGAATCCATGGGCCAATGGTGAATTTTTATTATTAAAAATATATCTTTATAGTTCTTTTATTTACATGCTCAAACAAATTTGGTTTGACTGGTTAGGTTCAGCGCTAATCACAGTAGGATTACTCGTTATTATCTCTATTATCCAAATTTATATTGGAACTCAAAATCCCGAATTTACTGATCCTTTATTAGCAGTAATCATCGCTTGGGCATTGAGCCAAGTGGAGAAGACTGCCGAAGATGAGCGGGCTATGGCAATTAATTGATACTCAAAAATCAATACGTTAAACTTACCCCCAAGCACTTAACTCGATTCAATCAATATTAGGAAATATCAATGAAAAGCCCAATTATAGCGCCCTCAATACTCTCTGCAGATCTTGCTCGCCTTGGTGATGATGTTCAAAAAGTACTGGATGCTGGTGCAGACTGGGTACACTTTGATGTGATGGATAATCATTATGTTCCAAATCTAACTTTCGGGCCCGCCATCTGTAAAGCACTTCGCAGTTATGGCATAACCGCTCCTCTTGATGTTCATCTTATGGTTAAGCCTGTTGATCGCCTCATCGGAGATTTTTTAGACGCTGGAGCAAGCATGATTACTTTTCATCCCGAAGCCTCTGAACACTTAGATCGTAGCTTATCGCTTATCAAAGAGGCTGGCTGTCAAGCAGGATTAGCTTTTAATCCTGCTACATCTTTATCAATCACTGAACATGTTTTAGACAAACTAGATATGATCCTCATTATGTCAGTTAATCCTGGTTTCGGAGGTCAATCCTTTATCCCCGAAGCATTGACTAAATTATCACAGGCTCGAGATATAGTTGCGCGCTCAGGTAGAGATATCAGAATTCAGGTTGATGGTGGTGTTAAAATCGACAATATTCAGGAAATTGCAGAAGCAGGCGCCGATACTTTTGTAGCAGGTTCAGCAATATTTAATTCTGATGATTATAAATCAACCATTGATGCGATGCGCAATGAGATATCACAACTCTGCTAATATAAATCAATCGAACAACTAACATAACCAGTAACAAGTCGTGGAATCAATAATGAATGGTCTTATAACAAACAATCTTTGGAAAGCTAAATTTAAAGCTTTCTCTATTCATCTAACAATAAGCATTTTACTCATCAGTTCCTTTCTGCTAGTTGCTACTCAGGTTTGGTACCCCGGGGTATTATTTTCTTTAGAGAATGTTTGGCAAGGTTTACGAATTTTGCTTCCTGTCGATGCTATTCTTGGACCTTTACTAACTCTAATACTCTTTGTGCCTGGTAAAAAAGGTTTAGTTACTGATCTAATTACTGTTGCAACCATTCAGTTACTAGCCCTAATTGCAGGTGGCTATCTAATTTATTCGCAACGACCTGAAATAATGGTATTTACAGCTGATCGTTTCGAAATTATTCCATCATCAAAATTTGATCGAGAGAACTTTGCGGATGAGTACTTCGAAGATTCAAAGGATGAATATCCTTTAATTGTCTATGCACTTCCGGCACAAACACCGGAAGAAAAAAATGATTTTGTACTAAACGGTATTCAATATCAAAAAATGTCGGAGCGCTATCGTCCACTGGCAAACTATAAGGATATTTTAATTAATAAATCCTTAGTAACTTCAAGCCTATTGGTTGAAGATGAAATCTCTGAAAAAGCTTTAGCAGCCTTTAATAATAAATACAGAGATAAGGAGATTTTGCTGTTGCCTTTAGATGCAACGACAAATTCCTCAGCCATAATTATCTTAGATAAAAATACCCTTCAAAATCTTGGCTATCTAGACCTCGACCCTTGGAAAAACTATAAAACGCAAGCGCAACTTAAAGCTCAAGCTATAGAATCCCAAGAGTAACTAACTTGCCGATATAACTCGACTAATAAAACCTTTAATGTAGCGGGTTTCAGGAATAGCAGGATGGATGGGATGATCTTGCCCCTGATGACATTGCTCAAGTAATTGCACGGTTTTATCTAAATGTCGACTGCCGCCGAGGAGGCTGTCTTGTAACTCCTCAACCTTTAAATGCATAGAGCAGGAAGCCGATAATAAAATACCATCTTTATTTAATAAACGCATGGCAGCTTCATTAACCTTTCGATAAGCTTTCATTCCTGGCTTATGATCCTTTTTCTTTTTAATAAAAGCTGGAGGATCAACAATAATCACATCAAACTTTTCATCCTTTTCTTTTAATTCACTCATAGCAGCAAAAGCATCACCCTCAACACAAGCAACTTTATCAGTCACATTATTTAACTTAGCATTTTCCTGAACCTGATCAAGTGCTTTACCTGAAATATCAATGCAAACAACATCATCGGCGCCAGCCATAGCCATTTGAATACCAAAGGCACCTATGTAACTGAATACATCCAGTACTCTTTTACCTTCGACGTACTTTGCAATTTGCTGACGACTAACTCGATGGTCATAAAACCAGCCAGTCTTTTGTCCACTATGAGGATGGATAATAAATTGTGTATTGTTTTCTTCAATCTGCAAACTCTCAGGCGTAACACCAAAAGCCTGTTCAATTTCAGATTCAAGCTGCTCAGCTTTACGAGAATTAGAATCGTTTCTAAGTAATATAGACTCAGGTTTAAACACTTTAGTCAGAGCATCAATGATATTATCTTTCTGTTGCTCCATACCTGCTGTAGTAATTTGAACGACTAAATGACCGCCAAATCGATCAACAATAAGACCGGGTAAGCCATCGCTTTCACCAAAAATCGCTCGATAAAACGGTTTATCAAAAATACGCTGTCTCAGTGATAGAGCAATGTTAATCTTATGTACAAACATCGA
The DNA here is from genome assembly GCA_047618765.1 of Enterobacterales bacterium. Lineage (GTDB taxonomy): Bacteria > Pseudomonadota > Gammaproteobacteria > Enterobacterales. The sequence goes on from JBLHLI010000013.1 coordinate 6,518, forward strand.
ACGATCAACAGGTCTTTTGTAATCTCGTGTAAGAAGACGTACACAAAGTAGGTTATTAGGATTAATATAACCAAGTCCTAAAGATTTACCATTAGAATCTTCAATTAATACTAATTGACCAACTGAAAAAGATTTAAGAGGCGTTATTTTATTATCTATTTCATTACTGTAGATCCATAAATGACCGTTTCTAATTCGTTTTGCTTCATGTTTTCGTAGTCTGACAGTTGAAAGATCCATGGAAATACCTATTGAATTGTTAATTAAAGTAGCTAGCTTATATTTGAGGGACATATTATAGCAGTGAATGATGTAAGCAACCTCTAACTATTATTAATTCTCTCATAAGCAAAGCAACTAAACTTTTTATCATTTAACATGTTATGATTTCGCCCAGAAAATTTACACGGCTATTTATACGACTATATAGATACGGTAATCAATATGCTTTTAATGATAGACAATTATGATTCTTTCACCTTCAATCTAGTTCAGTACTTCAGAGAACTAGGCCAGGATGTAGAAGTCTATCGTAATGATGCCATTTCAATCTCTGAAATTGAAAAGCTCGCACCACAATATATCGTTATAAGCCCTGGTCCTGCGACGCCTGATGAAGCGGGAATTTCAATAGATGTCATTAACCATTTTGCAGGACAGATACCTATCCTCGGTGTATGTCTTGGTCAACAAGCAATATGCCAGGCCTTCGGCGGGAATATAATAAGAGCTCCGAAAGTTGTCCACGGCTATACCTCTAACATTTATCATAAAGGTTTGGGGGTTTTTGATAGTTTACCTAGCCCATTCAAGGCAACACGATACCACTCTCTAGTAATTGATCCTTCAAGCTTAGATGAGTGTTTTGAAGTAACAGCTTGGCTCTCATCAACATCTGATGAGTCGAGTGTGGGCTTTGATGCAGAATCTTTAATTATGGGCATCAAGCATAAAACCTATGCCTTAGAAGGTATACAATTTCATCCTGAATCGATTCTCACTGAACAGGGTCATCAAATCTTAAGAAACTTCCTTGAACCTTTGTCATAGAGCATTTCTTATATAAAGTGGATAATATTTAGCGAGTACCGTGGACAACCATGGTTTTTCCACTGACGTCAATAAGACCCTGCTCTTCTAAAGATTTGATTACGCGGCCAACCATTTCTCTTGAACAACCCACAATTCGACCTAACTCTTGGCGAGTTATCTTTATTTGCATTCCATCAGGATGACTCATTGCCGAGGGCTGGCTGGCTAATTCAAGCAATGCTCTGGCAACTCGACCTGTTACATCAAGAAAGGCTAAATCACCAACTTTCTGACTGGTTTTATTTAAGCGTTGAGCCATTTGACTCGAAAGGCGAAGTAATAAATCAGGATTCTCTTTGTTAATTTCCATGAATTTGCTATAGCTTATCTCAGCTATTTCAGATTCTTCTTTTGCTTTCACCCAAGCACTGCGGGTTTCTTGACCTTCGAAAAGTCCCATTTCTCCAAAAAAATCACCTGCATTGAGGTAAGCAAGAACCAATTCTCTACCATCTTCATCTTCAATGACAACAGATACTGAACCTGAAATCAGAAAATATAAAGCGTCAGCTTTATCTCCAGCATAAATTAAAGTGCTCTTAGCAGGGTAGCGACGCCGATGGCAATGGCTAACAAACCATTCTAATAAAGGTTCTCTTGATATGTGAAAAGGTAAAGCCATAATAATTCCATTTTAGGTTAACTTCATAAGTCTAGCTTAGTATAACCCGAATAATAGAACTAATAGCTAATTTCCTCAAGAAAACTCTGACAAATAGTCCGTTAATAACATCAATGACTCTTCTATGATATGCTCAGCTTCTATTAAAATATCCCAATTAAATGAGAGACGATCGCTATGGAAGCACGCGTAAAATGGGTTGAAGATTTAACCTTTATGGCTGAATCACCATCTGGCCATGCAGTATTATTAAGTGCTGGAAAAGCAGATGGTGGTAAAGACAACTGTCTAAGACCTCTAGAATTACTTCTTTTAGGCCTTGGGGGCTGCGCATCTATTGATGTGGTTTCAATCTTAAAAAAATCCCGTCAAGACATATCAGATTGTGAAGCTGTTGTATCAGCTGAACGCTTTGATGGCGCTCCATCTTACTTTACAGCAATTAATTGTCACTTTATTGTAACGGGTAATAATCTTTCTGATAAGCAGGTTAAACGTGCTGTGGATTTATCTTTTGAAAAATATTGCACTGTATCATTTATGCTAAGAGAAAAATCAGACATTACCTGGAGTTATGAGGTCCAGAAGGGATAAGAAATGACAGGGAAAACTGAACAAAATGATTTAAGAATGCTTATTGGATCGAGCATTCCATTAATCGCGATAGAAACAGACGAAGAAAAGCGCGCTACTACTATTTTGAAAAATGCCACTAAACCATTAAAAAAATGGCTATTTTCGTGGAGTATCACTCAAGGTTTAAAACGAATTGATTTAAGCTCCTCACTTGATCCCCTACCCAATACAGATTCTCCCGAAGCTGTTTTAAAACATATCAGTCTATCTGATCAGCCCTGCGTATTTATTTTGTATGATTTTCACCCTTGGTTAGACGATAATCCACAAATTATTCGTCAGTTAAGAGAAATAGCCTTGGGCTACCATAAGTTTGGTCATACGATAATATTAATTAGTCATACTTTAAAAATGCCCGCAGAACTGAAACCAATTACCGCTGTTTTTGAAATGCAATTACCCACAAAAAAACAACTTGAAAACCTCATTCGTGAAGAGGCAAATATATGGTCAAAGGTTAATAATGGTCGCAAAGTAACAACTGAACGTAAGACTCTTGATTTACTGGTCAGTAATTTAAGTGGTTTAACCTTCCATGATGCTCGAAGCTTAATTAAAAATATCATTTACGATGATGGTGCGATAACCGAAGAAGAAATACCTGAGGTGAATGAGGCAAAATTCAAACTTCTTGAACAAGGTGGTGTGCTAACCTTTGAATTTGAAACAGCAAAATTCTCCGAAGTGGGTGGATTAAATAATCTTAAGCGTTGGCTTTCACAGAGACAGAGTGTATTTCATCGAGTTGCTGGTACAGAAGGCCTCGACCGTCCGAAAGGTATGATGCTAGTCGGCGTTCAAGGTGGTGGTAAAAGCCTAGCCGCAAAAGCGGTTGCAGGTATGTGGAATGTGCCACTACTTAGACTAGACTTTGGTTCCTTGTATAACAAATATCATGGTGAGACAGAAAAAAACTTGCGCAGTTCATTAAAATTAGCTGATTTGATGTCTCCCTGTATTTTATGGATGGATGAAATTGAAAAAGGTCTAGCAACCAGCGATAGTGATGGTGGCACCTCGCAACGTGTGCTCGGCACATTACTCACTTGGATGGCCGAAAATGATAATCCTGTGTTTATTGTTATGACATCCAATGATATCAACCGCCTTCCACCTGAACTCATTCGTAAAGGCCGTCTTGATGAAATATTCTTCGTAGATTTACCTTGTGAAGCAACCCGTAAAGAAATATTTTTGATACACCTTAATAAACGAAATCATCTCGCTGATAATTTTGATTTAGAAAGATTATCTAATCAGAGTGATGGTTTTTCAGGCTCTGAAATCGAGCAAGCGGTTGTCGCAGGTCTGTATAGTGCTCTAGCTGAATCCACAACACTTAATACTGACATTTTAGTTGAGGAATTAAAAAGAACTCAGCCACTTTCTGTTGTAATGTCAGAAAAGATTATTCAATTACGCTCTTGGGCTGAAAATAGAACTGTTATCGCCAATTAAGTAAAGGATTATGGCTAAACTAAAGATAAACTTAACCTTTCTAAACTGGACATTTTAACCAATTTTAATTATTTAAACTCTTTTGTAAGCAATCAGTTTCTAAAAACTATACAGTTTGAGGTATACTTATAAGCTTGAATTTATAGGAGTCATTAATGAATCTTAAGTTGTTAGTAAAGTCAGCCAGTCGTTTATTTTCCTTACCTGAAATATGCATAAAGCTTCAGGACCTAATCTATGATCCTTCTAGCTCATCTGCTGACATTGCAAAACTGATTGCCATTGATCCTTCTTTATCTGCCAGATTGTTAAAAATAGCTAATAGCTCCTTTTACAGTTTCCCATCTCAAATAGATGAATTAGGCCGAGCAATCAATCTTATAGGAACTGAAGATCTTTATAACCTTGCTTTAGCAACAAGTGCTCCAGGGGCTTTCTCAACATTAAATAATAATGAAAATATAGACATTAATACTTATTGGCGACATTCAGTAATGTCTGGATTAATTGGTCGAGCTCTTGCGCAGCAATGCAGTATTAGGCATTCAGAGCGTTTATTTCTATCGGGTTTATTTCATAACCTTGGACAATTAGTAATTCTTGAACAACTACCCGAAGAATTCAATCAAATTGAAATATTAAAAACTAAAGCTGAAAAAGCTCCTTGGGAGTATGAAAAAGATGTTTTAGGATATTCTTATGCAGAGGTTAGTACTGAATTATTACGCAGTTGGAATATGCCTAACAATATTCTGGAGCTTGTTGAAAATCAGCATGATCCTTCTATAGCTAAAGAACCAGGAACAGCATCATTAATTCATATTTCTTCTAGAACAGCCAGTCAGATTGAATATAATCAGCTCAGTGGTTTTGATTTTAACACAACAATCTTGCCTGTAGCTTGGGCTACAACAGCCCTAGATAAAACAAGTGTCCATACTGCTATTAGTGTCGCCGAGTTAAGCTGTCAAGCTATGCTAAGTGTAATGACCGGTAAAGAAATGAAAGTAGCTTAAGAAGCTTCTCTAGCGATTGCCCTGTATGCAATATCAGTTCTAAAGTACATTTCATCCCAAGAGACTAAATCAACTAGTTCATAGGCGGCTGCTTGAGCTTCGGTTACACTATTTCCAAGAGCTGTGGCACAAAGAACTCTTCCACCTTGGGTGACTATCTCGCCATTAGGACCTTGTGAAGTACCAGCATGAAAAATTTTCATATGCTCAGGTAAAGGTTGATTTGGAAAAGATATTTGTCTACCTTTTTGATAACTATCTGGATATCCGCCAGCTGCTAAAACGACACCCACTGCTGCACGCTCATCCCACTGTGCTTCAACTTCATTCAGCCGTCCTTGAACAGCAGCTAAACAGAGCTTTGCTAGACTTGTCTTCAAACGCATCATTATAGGTTGAGTTTCAGGATCACCGAAGCGACAATTATATTCCAAAACTTTTAATCCGCCTTTCGGATCGATCATTAAACCAGCATAGAGAAAGCCAGTATAAGAATTACCTTCTTTAGCCATAGAACTCACTGTGGGTTCGATAACTTCTTTCATCACTCTTTGAAAAATATCATCGGTCACAACAGCTGCCGGAGAATATGCTCCCATGCCACCCGTATTAGGCCCTAGATCGCCATTATCTCTTGCCTTATGATCTTGAGATGTTGCTAGGGGCAAAATATTCTTACCATCAACCATGACGATAAAACTGGCTTCTTCACCGACAAGAAATTCTTCAACAACAACTCGATGACCTGCTTCACCAAATCGATTGCCAGCTAGCATGTCTTCGATTGCTGCAAAGGCCTCTGCTTCAGTTTGAGCGATGATAACGCCTTTACCAGCAGCTAATCCATCAGCTTTAATAACTATAGGCGTTGCTGACTTAACGACAAAATCTTTAGCCGCAGCTATGTCTGTAAAATTACCATAAGCTGCTGTTGGGATATTATTCCGATCTAGAAAATCTTTTGTAAAGGCTTTAGAACCTTCTAATTGAGCAGCACCACTATCAGGGCCAAAACAAGCTAATCCAGCTTCAGTAAATTGATTGACTATACCGTCGACTAGAGGTGCTTCAGGACCAACAATGGTTAACTCTATATTATTTTCTTGGGCAAAAATTAATAAACTATCATAGTCATCTGCATCAATTGCAATATTTTCCAGCTTCTCTTCAAGAGCAGTACCGGCGTTACCAGGGGCAACAAATACCTTAGAGACATCGTCGCTTAAGCTTGCTTGCCAAGCTAGCGCATGCTCTCTTCCACCACTACCGATAACCAGTACTTGCATTGTACTCTCCAAAAGAAATCTATTTTGAATCAAAAAACGTTAATGCTTAAAGTGACGCATTCCAGTAAAGACCATTGCCATACCATGTTCGTCAGCAGCAGCTATCACATCGTCATCGCGCATTGAACCACCAGGTTGTATAACAGCAGAAATTCCTGCTTTAGCAGCAGCATCAATCCCATCTCTAAAGGGGAAGAAAGCATCTGACGCCATCACCGAACCCGTAACTTCAAGATTTTCATCAGCCGCTTTAATGCCGGCAATTTTTGCAGAGTAGACTCGACTCATTTGGCCAGCACCAACACCAATAGTTTGGCCGTTTCGTGCGTACACAATGGCATTCGATTTTACATATTTGGCTACTTTCCAGCAAAATAATAAATCATCAAGTTGTTCAGTTGTAGGCTGCACTTTAGTCACGATTTTCAAATCATCTGCTGTCACAATCCCCAAATCTCGGTCTTGGATTAACAAACCACCAGTAACTTTTTTATAGTCATAAGCAGGTAATTGCGACTGCCATTGTCCAGAACATAATAAACGCAGATTCGGTTTTGCTGAGATAACCTCTTTAGCTTCATTTGAAATAGCCGGTGCAATAATGACTTCTACAAATTGTCGATCAACGATTAATTTTGCTGTTTGGCCATCAAGCTCTCGATTGAAAGCAATAATGCCACCAAAAGCTGAAGTCGGATCAGTTTGATAAGCAAGCTCATAAGCCTGTTGAATATTGTCAGCGACAGCAACTCCACAAGGGTTCGCATGTTTGACGATTACACAGGCTGCTTGTTGGAAACTTTTCACACATTCTAAGGCCGCGTCGGTGTCCGCAATATTGTTAAAAGATAAAGCCTTACCTTGTATTTGAACTGAGGTAGAGACTGAAGCTTCCAATGGATTGGATTGAACATAAAATGCTGCATTTTGATGAGGGTTTTCACCATAGCGTAAATCTTGGACTTTATTAAATTGGCTGCTAAAGGTTGTGGGAAATGTCGCCGCTTCTGTTGACGCTTTCTTTTGCGCTAGTTTTTCACCTAGGTAGTTAGCGATAAGACCATCATAGCGAGCGGTGTGTGAAAAGGTTTTCGTTGCTAATTCAAATCTTAGATCAAATCCAGTTCCACCATCTTCTTTAAGTGCTTTGATTACACCCATATAATCTGATGCATCGACTACAACGACAACATCGTTATGATTTTTTGCAGCGGCACGCAACATTGTTGGCCCACCAATATCGATATTTTCAATAGCAAGTTCTAATTCACAATCATCACTGGCAATGGTTTGCTCAAACGGATAAAGGTTTACTACTAACAAATCAATTGCAGCAATGCCATGCTCCGCCATAACATCTTCGTCCCTACCTCTACGCCCTAAAAGACCACCATGGATTCGAGGATGTAGTGTTTTAATTCGACCATCCATCATTTCTGGAAATCCCGTATGACTTGAGACTTCCTTAACTGGGATATCTTTTTCAGCAAGTAATTTTGCCGTGCCACCTGTTGATAGAATCTCGACATTCAATGCAACCAATTCTCTAGCAAAATCAACAACTCCAGTCTTGTCAGAGACACTGATTAGAGCACGACGTATAGAACGTAAATCAGACATTTTTATTTCCATTTCCTAAATAAAGATAAGGTAAAGATACTCAATTAATTAAAGATAATTTTTAAGACTTTGATTAAAGCATGTCGTACTTTTTAAGCTTCTTACGTAACGTTCCACGATTAAGGCCCATAGCAATTGATGCTTTAGTTTGATTGCCTCGAGTGTATGCCATAACAGCTTCAAGTAATGGAGCTTCTACTTCACTAATCACTAAATCATAAAGATCAATGACTTTTTGGCCCTCAAGTTGATCAAAATACTGTGCCATCACAATCTCAACACTTTCTCTTAATGTATGCTGTTCTGCGGTTGTAATATTTTCATTCATTGCTGATGATTTATTTGAAGAAGTCGTAGCGAGATTACTATCTAATACTGTCATAATAATTTTCCATAAATGATAAAAGTTAATTTCTATTCGACAACTGATTATTTAACCAGTTGTCAGTAATTTGTTATTCTCAAACCAAGATGCAATTTCCACTAACTGGTCTTTTGCATCATTTATTTTATTAAAGTGTTGCTTATAGTTTCGACCCTGAAGGTAACTATTGAGATACCAACCAACATGCTTTCTAGCAATTCTTACGCCCTGTTCAAACCCATAAAATTCATGTAATTGAGCAATATGACGCAACATTATATCGGCAACTTCATTAAGTGAAATATCCTCGATCAACTCACCTGTTTCTAAGTAATGAGCAATCTCACGAAAAATCCAAGGCTTTCCTTGAGCTGGACGACCGATCATCAATCCTTCAACTTCTGTGAAATCCAAAACCTGTTTGGCTTTCTCTGGACTATCAATATCACCATTCGCAATTAAGGTAATATTGACCGCATCTCTTACCGCTCGAATCGTTTTATATTCAGCATTACCCTGAAATTTATCACTTCGAGTTCTTCCATGAATTGATAATGCTGTGATACCTGATTTTTCTGCAATTTTAGCAATATTTACTGCGTTGCGATTTTCTCTATCAGTGCCAGTTCTAATTTTAAGCGTAACAGGCACATCAACTGCGTCTATTACTTGTAAACATATTTCTTCAACCAAAGATTCATCGGCAAGAAGAGCTGAACCTGCTGCTTTTCTGCAAACTTTCTTAGCTGGACAGCCCATATTGATATCAACAACATTAGCACCCTGCTCTACATTATATTGTGCAGCTTCAGCCAGCATTGCTGCATCACCGCCGGCTATTTGAACCCACTGAACACCTGATTCACCCTTATGATCTGCGCGTAACAGACTCTTTCGAGTGTTTCTAAGCATAGGGTTAGCCGATAACATCTCACCCACTGCAAGAGCGGCTCCGAGATCTTTACATAACTGCCGAAATGGACGATCAGTTACCCCCGCCATTGGCGCAAGTATTAAATTGTTTTCTAACAGATAAGGGCCTATTTTCATGAACTTTAACGCATCTTTATGTTGATGAAAAAATGTACAGTCTCAAGAGCGCTGCATCATACCTTTTAAACCGTCTCGGATAAAGATGATTAGGCAATATTTTATGATTTTTTTACTGTTTATTCTTTAAACAACACTTTAACTAATAAACTATGACTTTAATGACAACGACAATGATTAGTCTTAGAGGAATTTGAACTCATAACTGACGGCTCTTGAGGTATCTATATCTAAGGTAAATTCAATATGAATAGCTACATTTTGAGGCATAACAGTTCCAACCAAGTCTGCTCGGAGGTACTCAGAGGGAATAATCAAATGAGAAGATAATGCATTGCCATCTAAATCAGAAAAATTGACTTCAATTCTAGGATATTGTTGCCTGAAAGAGGCTGAATTAATAATTATCATATTTACGGTGA
>JBLHLI010000014.1:0-15882 GCA_047618765.1 Enterobacterales bacterium
ACGTAATAGCCACTCTCCATGATGGTTTCTTGCATCAAGCCAAGAACCAAGAGCTGCTACCAGTGAACCAAAATGTAGAGGTCCAGAAGGAGAAGGCGCAAATCGTCCACGATATAAGGTCATTCTAATATTACCGGTAATTGACCAATGACTTTTATTCCAGTTTCAGTAATGAGCGTTTCAGCGGCTATTATTTCAACGCCCGCCTCAGCTGCTTGTTTGAGCGTCTTCGCGTAGAGAGGATCAATATGAGCAGCGGCTTTAACCGATTTTATTCCTGAATGTTGCACACAAAAAATTAACTTTGCTTTATCTCCTTGAGCAATTTGCAACATGAGTTCTCTTAAGTGTTTGGTTCCTCGACTAGTCACTGAGTCAGGAAAGTAACCTTGAGATTGCTTATTCTCATCGACATCTAATAAGGTAGTACTTTTTACTTCTATCCACGTTTTTTTATCATCTTTAGTGAGTAATAAATCGATTCTGCTATTTTCTTCCCCATAACGAACTTCTGATTGCAGAATGTCATATTCGCAATCTACAAGAATTTTTTGCTCTATGGCCTCTTTTATTAAATGGTTAGCACGATTGGTGTTAATACCAATCATATGGCCATCTTGATCCTCTACTAATTCCCAACTATGGCGATACTTTCTTTTTAGATTACCTGAATCCCAATACCAAACACGACTACCAGGTTCTGCACAACCACGCATGGAACCTGTATTTGGACAATGAATGGTAATGATTCCTGAGTCTGTTTCTATATCAGCGAGAAAACGTTTATAGCGTTTAACTAAGGTTCCCGTTAGAAGGGGGTATTCAAATATCATTAAACACTAGCACCACGATTTAGATAAAGTCCCAAGATGAAGAATACAAAAAATGTTATCCATTGAATTGTCCAGAAGACATCTGGCATTAGTAAGGCCGTTACCGATACGATCAATGCCCCCACAGCGCTCCATTTAATAACTTCGCTTTTAATTAGGAAGTGAAGTCCAAATAGGATTATTCCCGGTACTCCCCAATCAATGAAGTCCATAGTTGTAATGATTTTTAGAAGGCTATCCATTAAATATTACTCCTAGTATCTGCTACATCTAATATTTATATTTTTATATTTCTAATTTTATAAGTAAAACACCTATTTTGCTATTATCTTTAAATTTTAGTTTTGATTAGGCGTCGGATTTAAATGATATAAAATGACAGATATCTGACAGAATATATAATCTTCTGTAAACTGTGTCTAATCCAAATTCAACATAGTCATGATAAGAGAGTACCTATGACATCATCACTCATCGTTCAAATCAGTAGAGATAAAGCAGCAGCTCAATGGGGAGAAAAGGCATTAACCTCTGCTTCAGAAGAGCATATTACCATTCACATTCCCGATTCAAGCAAGCAATTAACCTTAGTTCAAAAAGCTGGTCGTCAATTGGCTGTATCCGGCATTCCTTCCCCGCAACTTGAGGGAGAATTTTGGGATATTGAAAGCCAATGGGCTTTTGCTCAAGGATTTATGTCACCTCTCCAGAAAACTAGGCCCCAGTGGGCAGCTTGTTCAGCTGATGATCTTGTTGAGCTTGAAAATCGTCATCAGGTTATTTCTTGGGTTAGGTCACAAGTCAATGCAACACCAGAAGATTTAACTCCGATGATTTTGGCAACTAATGCTGCTGAGTTTATCCAATCACTTAAACCTGAAGCCGTTAACTATGAGCTTATTAGTGGCGAAGATCTATTAACAGAAGGGCTTGTTGGTATTCATGGTGTTGGTCGAGGAAGTGTAAATCCTCCGGTTCTACTTCGCTTAGATTACAACCCAACAGGTGAGACTACTAAAGCTGTTGATGTTGCCCTAGTTGGTAAAGGTATAACTTTTGATAGTGGTGGGTATAGCATCAAATCATCTGAAGGTATGTTGATGATGAAAATGGACATGGGTGGTGCAGCTCATGTAGCAGGTGCACTTGCACTTGCCATTAATCGAGGACTTGATAAAAGAGTTAGCTTACTACTGTGCTGTGCAGAGAACATGATTAGTAGTCATGCTTATCGGCTGGGGGATATTTTAACTTATGCAAATGGTACTACCGTTGAAGTTGTCAACACTGATGCGGAAGGTCGATTAGTCTTAGCCGATGGTTTGCTACAAGCGACAGCTACTGGAGCACCATTAATTATCGATGCTGCAACATTAACGGGAGCTGCTCATGTTGCTCTAGGTAATGAATATAATGCTGTATTTGCACTTGATAAGCCCCTGTCAGATTTTGCGATAGCACAGGGACAAAAAGAAAATGAGCCACATTGGGCATTACCCTTAGAGAAATTTCATCAGGATAAATGTCCCTCACCTTATGCAGATACAGCTAATAGCCGTCCTATGAAAGGTGGTGGTGGTGGTGGGGCAAGTAACGCAGCAGGGTTCTTATCTCGATTTGTCAATGAAGATGGAAAAGGTTGGTTGCATTTTGATTTATCTGGAGCCCTAATGAGTAATGACAGTAGTCTTTGGTCTGCGGGTGGTACGGCAATGGGGGTAAGAACCATTGCCAGTTTAATGAGTGATTTTACGCCTTCGATAAAGTAACACAGCAACAGCAAGTATTAATAGCGGTAGACCAGTGCTGCCGCCGCTATTAGTGGGAGTGGGTGCTGGTGGAGCGCCGACATTTGGAGCTTCTTTCACGACAAATAGTCCGTAACTACTATCACTGATTAAAATATTAGCACTGGGGAGAAAAGGATAAACTCCCCAAGCGCCTGCAAAGGTTGCTGTATTCTCAGATGGTTGCGGATAGGTATCAAAAAAGCCTGTAATTTCTGGTTGATTAGGATCAGTAATATCATAGACTGTGAGTCCACGTCGATAATTGGACATATAGTACTTATTGCCAACCGTAAATCCATTATGATCAATAGCCTGGGTATCGCCAGTATGGGTATTACTAATAAAAGGAGCTGTTAAGTCGCTGATGTCTAGGGTTCGTAAGGTAGAGTTACTTCCTGTATTTCTCTCATCAAGCTCATCTTGAATAAAGATAAACATTTTGTCCTCACTCCACCAGCCTGAATGGGTGTAACCCGCATCTGCATAACCGGTACTGCTGATAATGGTTGGAGCCATTTTATCTGTCATGTCCCAAATATCGACAGTATTTTCATTAAAATCGACCAATAATTCACAGGGATCATGACCAGCTGCACATTGAGCTGTTCTTGAATCTGTGATGGTAAACGTTGTTACATCATGAACATAACCACTACCGGTTGGAGCAGAAGTTACGAGAGCTGGGGCAATAGGGTCCACTAAATCGTAAACTCTAAACGCACCACTACTTAAATCAGTACCGGCAACATAAATGTAAGCCGTCATTCCTTCTGTAGCCATACCCGTGCTGTAGTCAATATTAGCAATATATATATTATGTGCACTGGTGAAATCTGTGATGGTTGCTGCAAGGGATATACTGGTCGGTAAATCAGTTAAATCAATGATTTGTAATCCTTGACCTGCCTCTGTCGTAACGTAAGCATAAGCTTGGTATCTGTTTAGGTCTGCATCCCAATATTGATAGACCTTCATGTCGCGCCACGTTGAACTTAAACCAGAAATGTGTCCTTTAGTCACCGGGGTTGCTGGATTGGAAACATCCACTACTGCTGTACCATTGGTTAATCCGACTATGGCATACTCTTTATTGTCATTAAGATCGACAAAGCCCCAAATATCATTTAATGATGGTGCAGAAGAATTGAGTATTGAAGAGGGCACTCTTGATTGCATTAAGAGACCAGAGCACTCAAATTCGGCAGCGAAGCCACTTGTACATTCGGTAACTGTTTGAGAGGTACTATTCAATTGTTGAAAATTATCGAGTAAGCTGAGTTCATTTTTTGATAGGGTTATATCATTGGCTTTAGAATCTGCTATAACCTTAAAACCCATGGCTTGCATTTTTTCACGATATTGAGGTGGTACGCCGTAAAAGGTTGTTGGGTTCTTTAAGCTATCTTGTTTGTGAAAATTATCATTCTTTGAATAGCCCGCTTGAACTTTAACTAAGCCACTTAATAAGTAGAAAGCGTCCATGCCGGCACTAGAGTATTCACCTTCAGCTACAAGTATTTGATCGCCTTTGCTGGATAATTCTACCGCATAGGCGATACTTGCACAGGGCTTTTGTGAATTGGTGCAATCACCACTATCAATACCGTTTATTGCTATGTAGCGAGTTGGATGTTTTGTTCCGTGGGCTGAAACTAGGAAGCTTTGAGCTATCAATAAGACCAAGCCTAGTTTGAAAATAGTAATGCGTTTTTTTGATAACGTTAGGCTGTTCATTTGTATATCCTAAAAATCCAATTCCCAAAAAGTTTCAAGGAGCAATTCTCCTCGGTGGCTGAATTAGTGTCTATACATTTAAAGAGATATATAAACACAAATTGTAGCTAGACCCTGTTTGTCAGATAAATTATTTAATCTGTATAAATAAGAGCTATTTATCCTTTAATTGCTATAGTTATAGCACTCTCAATATCTTTGTTCTAATGCATACTTGTTACAATTTATAACGTCTTGAAGACTCTTGCTGCTGCTTCTATTGTTCTATCGATATGACCTTGGTCGTGTGCCATGCTCATGAATCCTGTTTCATAGGCTGAAGGGGCTAGATAGATACCTTCGTTTAGCATGCCATGGTAAAACTTCTGAAAGCGTTCAATATCGCATGCTGTTACCTGTTCAAAGTGATTTATTTCAGCTTCTTCGCTAAAGAAAAATCCAAACATTCCGCCTATTTGGCTAAAGCACATGGGGATATTAGAGTCTGCAGCAGCTTGTTTTAAACCTGAGACTAGGCTTGCTGTTTTACTGCTGAGTTGTTGATAGAAATCTTCTTTTTGAATAGCATTAAGACAAGCTAAGCCTGCTGCCATGGCAACTGGGTTTCCTGATAAAGTTCCTGCCTGATACACAGGGCCAATTGGTGCTAGGTAATCCATTACATCTTGACGACCGCCAAAAGCTCCAACTGGCATACCGCCACCGATGATTTTACCTAGTGTTGTTAAATCGGGTTTAACGTCAAAGGCTTCTTGAGCGCCACCTAGTGCAACTCTGAATCCTGTCATTACCTCATCGATGATTAATAATGATTGATGTTGATCACAAATTTCTCTTAGACCTTGTAAGAAATTATCTTTAGGTAGGATGCAATTCATATTGCCTGCAACGGGCTCTACGATAATACAAGCGATGTCATTTCCGTAGTCATTAAAGAGACTAACTACAGAATCCAAATCATTAAATCTGGCTGTTAATGTATGGGCAGCTAGATTTGCAGGGACGCCTGGTGAAGTTGGTTCGCCTAAGGTAAGAGCACCTGAACCTGCTTTAACAAGTAAAGAGTCGGCGTGTCCATGGTAACAGCCTTCAAATTTTAATATTTTATCTCGACCGGTAAAACCACGTGCTAGACGAATAGCGCTCATGGTTGCTTCTGTTCCTGAGTTAACCATTCTGACACTTTCAATTGAAGGAATCAGTGAGCAGATCGTCTCAGCCATGGTAATTTCAACTTCTGTTGGTGCACCAAAACTAAGACCTTTTTTAGCAGCTTCAACGGTTGCTGCTAATATTTCGGGATTATTATGACCTAAAATCATGGGTCCCCAAGAGCCCACATAATCAATGTAGGTGTCTCCGTCAACAGAAGTAAAACAAGCTCCATCTGCACTATCTATAAAGATAGGATCACCGCCTACACCATTGAACGCTCTTACGGGAGAATTTACTCCTCCTGGAATTGATTGACGAGCTCTAGTTATTAATTCTGCTGAGCGGTTCATAACGAGTGACTTCCTTCTGGCTATTTTAAAAGTTAATGAGAGATTGAGTTTACTATAAGTGATTAAATAATTATTGGGGTACAACCCAATTTACAGGGCTTTCAAAGTCAGACAGTTTCTCATCAACACCTAATATTAGTGCAAATAAAGCCATTCTAACCAACACCCCGTTATCCGCTTGACGAAATACCGCCATGTTGGGATGTTCATCCATATCGATATCTAATTCATTTGCGTCGGCTCTGGAATCTCTGGGAAGAGGGTGCATGATCACTGTTGATGGATGACAAAATTGCGAATAGGAATAACGATTTATACGAAAAGCTCCCCTGAACTTATTGGCTTCTTCTTTAGTCGAAAAGCGCTCTTCTTGAATTCGAGTTTGATAAACAATATCAACGTTAGCTAGTCCTGATTCTAGATCGTCAGTTTCAGTAACATTGTGACCTAGTTCTATAAGCTCTTCGATGATAGAAACTGGCATAGCAAGTAGCTTTGGAGCGACAAAGGTAAAACTGATGTTATTAAATAACTTCAGTAGTTTGCTCAATGAATGTACCGTACGGCCATATTTCAAGTCACCAACCATGGCGATTTTCATGCCATCAATAGTTCGATCAAATCGATGAAGTTCTTTTGACATGGTATACAAATCAAGTAACGCTTGGCTTGGATGTTCATTGCTGCCATCACCAGCATTGATGACAGGCACTCTCGAAGCCTTAGCAAACTCTGCCACCGAACCATCCAAAGGGTGGCGCATAACGATAATGTCTGAATAACCCGACATCACTCTAGCTGTGTCACTTAAAGATTCACCTTTTGCTAGAGCAGAGTTTTCAATGCCGACCGTTTCTCTAACGTATCCCCCAAGACGATTGAAGGCACAGCCAAAACTTGTTCGAGTTCTTGTGCTAGGTTCGAAGAACATATTACCTAGAATAGCGCCGTTTAAAACATTAGAGAGGGTTTGTTTGTTAGCGTAGGGTTTCATTCTATCAGCAACAGACAAGAGCTTTTCAATTGCTTCTCGATCAAATTGTGAGACTGAAAGAATATGTTGGCCTAAAAATTCCATCGCTTAGTGGTCCATTAGCTTAAATTGTGATGGCTGCATTGTCCTTTGTTAGATCAAAAAATTCAATCTTTTTGAGACTAGAAAGGTCTAACCACAGCCATTACTATAATGACGATTAGTGGCAAAACAGGTATTTCGTTTATTAGTCGATAGAACTTTTCACTATGTTGATTATTATCATTTGCGAAATCCTTGAGTAATATTCCACAGTAGTAGTGATAACCAATGAGAGCTGCAACGAAAAATAATTTAACTTGCAACCAGTGCCATTGCATTATTATTTCAAAGCCATAGATGCTTACTAACCATAATCCTAATAAAATGGTCACTACTGCTCCAGGCGTCATAATATAATAATAGAGTTTATGCTCCATAATTTTGAATCTATCCCTACTAAGTTTATCCTCAGAGCTGCTGTGATAAACAAATAGACGCGGGAGATAAAATAAACCTGCGAACCAGACCACCATGAATATGATATGAAAAGCTTTTACCCATAATAACATTATTAGTCTGATCCTTACTGATTAAACACCAGCTGTTTTAGATAGAGTGTTCTACTTCTTCTGAACCTAGGTTAATTGTTACATGGCAGCGCACAATTGAATAGTGTTTGGTAAAATTGTTTGGCTTTTGTTTGTTTTCAAGGCTCTAATTACTTACCATAGTGACGAGTTTTATTTTATTTGGGAAATATGAATGGTTTCACCCGATTTAATCATCATTAAACGCTGGACATCGAAGCAGTTCACGGTTCTTGCAGTTACTATTTTGCTAATATTGTTAGGGTTTTCCCTATCAGGTTATTTATGGGGTGTTGCTGACGCGATTAAATTAAATAGTGAAAATGAAACATTATTAAAACAGCTGAATGGTTTACAGTCTGATCAAGATGCGACCCAAAGACAATTAGTGATGCAAAAGCAAATTAGTAAAGTTGATCAGGCAGCTAATTACCATGCGGGTAATTCCATGGACATTCAACTTCAAAAAATCAGAGACCTAGAAAGGGAGTTGACATTTTTTAGAAGTATTATGGCTCCAGAAGAATCTATTAAGGGTCTGCAGATATCCAGATTCTCTTGGCAAAAATCTGATACAGGTGATTTTAATTGGCAATTAAGCTTAATTCAGGCAGGTGCTCAAGGGCGTGCATTATCTGGATTTGTTAAACTTGATCTTGTTGCCACTAAAGATGGTAAGGAAGTTATTATTCCTATTATCAATTTAGAACAAGAAACGAATAAACAACAAAGAGATCGATATAATTATCGTTTTAAATATTTCCAACATTTAACAGGAACGTTAAACATAGCTGATGGTTTAGTTCCGTTATCTATAAAAGTTGTTGCTAAACCAGCAATCAATGGGCAACAATCTATTGAGAAACAATTTCCATGGCAAGCTGATGAGGAGAAACTAGCCAATGTGGAGTAAAAAATCTAAATCGAGTACGAAACCAAGACCTAAATCGGGAGCAGCTGATACTCTCATTACTATGGATACAAAGATCACTGGTGATGTTAGTTTTACTGGTGTGCTTTTTGTTGATGGTCATATCAAAGGAAATATTAGCTCAAACGAAGGCAATCATTCACTTTTAACGATTGGTGCGAACGGACATGTAGAGGGTGAAGTCAAAGTGCCTCAAGTAGTCATTTATGGTTATGTAAAAGGTGATGTTCATACTTCCGAGCATTTAAATTTACAAAAAGAATCTCGAGTTGAAGGCAGTGTCTATTATAATCTACTTGAAATGGCCATGGGTGCTTCTGTAAATGGGAAGCTGGTTAAGAAAGACACTTCAAGAAAGTTACTCAATCATAATCCTGATGACAACGACAATGTAGAGGAAGAGGTTGATGATTTGCAATCAATGCTTGATGGCTCTTGATAATTATAGATAGAGCCCCCATTATAGTTAGATGATTTAAATTAAAGATTTGCAACAAATCAGAACAGGTAAAATAAATGAATAATACAGCTCCAACGAACTATCCAATTCAAGTTTCAGATGCTGCGGCTCGACGGGTAAAAGTTCTTATTGAAGAAGAGGAAAATAATGATCTAAAACTTCGTGTTTTTGTAACAGGAGGCGGTTGTTCCGGATTTCAATATGGATTCAGTTTTGACGAAAAGACCAATGATGGTGATACCGAAATAGAACATCTGGGAGTTAGTCTTTTAGTTGACCCCATGAGCTTTCAATATCTTTTAGGCTCAGAAATAGATTATACAGAAGGATTGCAGGGTGCACGTTTTGTTATTAATAATCCCAATGCCAAAACAACCTGTGGTTGTGGTTCATCATTCACTGTCTAAAAGTATTATAAAGTTGCAAAAAAAGGGCCTTTAGGCCCTTTTTTTATACTCTTCTAATAATGTTTAATCCATCATTGTACTATCAGTAGCGTTACCAGAAACAATGTTAACATCTGGTTGATAACTTACGAAGAAATAAGCCTTAAAATCTTCCAATATTAGATACAAACATGGAATGAGGAACAAGGTAATTACCGTCGCAAAAATAATACCAAAACTCATTGATATAGCCATTGGAATGACAAATTGTGCTTGAAGACTAGTCTCTAACATAATAGGCATTAATCCAAAAGCAGTGGTTAGTGAGGTCAATAAAATCGCTCTAAAACGTTGTGTTCCCGACTGAATAACTGCATCAATTTTTCCTAGGCCTTCTTCACGCGCTTTGTTTATAAAATCAACCATAATCAAGCTGTCATTGACCACTACCCCCGAAAGAGCAATACATCCAAAGATAGAGAACATGCTCACTGAGTATCCCATGACCAAATGACCTATTCCTGCTCCAACAAGTCCAAAAAATATTACAGACATAATAATCAAAGGTTGGCTATAAGAACGTAATGGAATTGCCAGTAGAGCGTATATAAGAAAAATAGCAACGAGGGATGCAGTTAATAAATTAGTAATCAGTTCTTGTAATTGTAAACTAGCACCTTGTAACTGAAATTGAACGCTATCATAACGAGAGAGTAGTTCAGGCATATAATCTTCTGAAATCTCAGACATTATTTTATTAGGTTCAACTATATCGGGATCAACATCAGCTGTTACTGTAATTGAGCGTTTGCGATCTTCACGATTAATTGAGGTATAACTTTGCGCCATACTAATTTCAGCAACTGAGAAGAATGGTACTTCGTCTCCTGTGGGTGTTCTGATTCGCATGTTTTCTAAGTCGGCGATTGAACGTCTTTCTTCACGTGGGTATCTCACCATCACTCTAACTTCGTCTTTACCTCTCTGCATTCGTTGTGCTTCTTCACCATAGAATGCTTGTCTAACTTGTCGACCTAAGTCAGATAGTGTTATTCCCAGTGCTTCAGCTTCAGGTTTAATGTCAAGGCGAATTTCTTGAGTACCT
Organism: Enterobacterales bacterium; assembly: GCA_047618765.1. Lineage (GTDB taxonomy): Bacteria > Pseudomonadota > Gammaproteobacteria > Enterobacterales. Next base: position 10,347 of record JBLHLI010000014.1, read on the forward strand.
GAACTAAAGGAATTGCGAATATCAAAAACTCCATCATACTCAGAGAGTTTTAATTCTAATTCTTTAGCTGCACCTTCAAGTGTTTCAAAATTATTTCCTGTTAATTGGAAACTTAAAGCTGCTCCACCACCAGAATTTGTACCTGAAGAGTAGGTAAGTTCTTTAATACCGGCGATCTCTCCAACTCTCTCTCTCCACATATTGCTAATTTCTGTAGGCAATACTGTACGCGATTCAGATTTAGTCAGTTCAAGTAATATAACTCCACCAGAGTCACCTTGGGTAAATATCATCACATGTTTTATAGGGGCAGGTGAATCAGGGTTTTGTTCATGAAGTTCGTTATTGATCTCAAAAATCGTCGACTCTAGTTTATCAATAGCATCATTTCTTACAGAAGGTGCTGTTCCTGCTTGCATAGTTAACTGAGTTTGAATGAAATCACCGGGTATCTCGGGGAACATCACCATTCTCAATTGGCCGCCAGCAACTAATCCTATCGTTAGAATTAAAATTGCAAAGAATCCAGAAAAGGCTATGCCTCTGTTTCGGATAGCTTTCTCAAGTAAAGGTTTATATTTATTCTGGATGAAGCGATCAAGACCATTTTGAAAACGTCTTTGGATGCGCTGAAAAAAACGAGAAAATTTGGTAAAAAATCCCATTTGACTATAGGGCTTATAGAGTTCTTCATCTGATACATATGATAATTTTGTATGGGCTAAATGAGCAGGAAGAATTAGCTTAGATTCTATCAAAGAGAAAAATAACGATAATACCACTACCACTGACAAGGCTTCAAAAAACGGTCCAACAATGCCACCGACAAATAACATGGGGGCGAAAGCAGCAATTGTGGTGAGGACACCAAAAGTAGCAGCCGTTGCAACCTTATTAGTGCCTTTAATAACATTGTCTAAAGTATGGCCATCTTTGCGAATTTTAGTATAAATACTTTCACTGATAATAATGGCATCATCTACAACAATACCGAGTACTAATATAAAACCAAATAAACTGATCATATTGATGGTGACAGGAAATGGACCAATTGGCATCAACCAAATAGTGCCTAAGAAACATATTGGGATTCCAACCATAACCCAAAAGGCTATTTTTAATCTTAAAAATAATGCCAAGATCAAGAACACTAATATTGCACCTTGCAGCATATTACTGTTCATCATATCGAGTCGACCCTTTAAGTAAAAGGAACGATCACCCCAAGCTTCCATGACCATACCATCAGGTAAGCTTAAACTTTTTTGCTTCATATACTTTTTAATAGCAGCGGCAGCATCTAATTCATTTTGACCGCCAATGGCAAGAACTCGAATGGTTGCTGTTGTTTTCTTATCAAACCGTGAATAGCCATTAGTTTCCTCAAAGCCATCTTTAATATTAGCAATATCACCTAATGTTAAACGTGTCCCATCGGAGTTGGTACGTATTATTAAATCCTCAAATTCAACGCCAGTATAAGCCTGACCTTTAGTTCTAAGAAGGATATCACCACCATCAGTTTTAATTGCTCCACCAGGCATATCAACTGAAGACTTTTTAATAGCCGATGAAACTTCATTAAGTGTTAAGCCATATTGTCTAAGAGTCTGTTCCGAAATTTCAATACTGATTTCATAGTTTCTATCACCAAGAATTTGTGCTTGATTGATTTCAGGTAAAGAAGTCAGTTCATCTCTTATTTGTTGCGCTAAGCTTTTGCGTGTTTTTTGATCCATATCACCAGCTAGATTAATAAACATAATCTGAATGGGAATAAGTTGCTTAGATATCACGGGCTTTTCAGTCAATGCAGGGAAGGTTGATATTGCATCTACAAGATTTTTAATATCGCTGAGAACTTCATTAATATCTTTATTAGAATTAACTTCAACAGTGACTACTCCAAAGCCTTCGCTGGCATTTGAAGTCATGCGACTAATACCCTCAACATTCTGGATTGCTTCTTCAATCTTGATCACCACACCTTCCTCAACTTCTTGAGGAGCTGCTCCGCGATATGGGACGGCTATTTGTATATTATTTAAACTAAAGTCTGGAGACGTTTGTTTTCTAATGCTAAAACTTGAAAAAATACCAAAGGTGATGATAATGATCATTAACAAATTTGCTGCAACAGGGTTACTTGCAAACCAAGCAATAAGACCTTTTTCTGAGCTAACCATTTTTTGAGACATAATTAAATCCTGTTTTACTTAACGGGTAGTATTTGTCAGTGTTTTATTTAGTTTGAGTTTGAAGTTTTGTATCAGTGTTATCAGTAGATGTATTTTTCACCACGACTTCATCAATGATTTGCTGACGGTCTGTTGTTCTAACCTTCATTCCATTTATTGGCGACTCAATCGCGGTAATACTAATTCGATTGTCCGAATTTGTATTTTGTAGAATATAGGCATATTTTGAATCTGCTCTCAGAATATCCACCTCTTTGATCTGTAAACGATTTCCAATATCAATAAACATTAATTGGTTTTTGCCACGAACAGCAGTACGGGGTACGGTTAATACATTAGAAAAACTCTTACCTTGAATTTTTGCCCCAACAAATGTACCTATTGGTAAAGGATTGTTATTTTTTGAAGTCGATTGCTTTATCGATAAACGATAAGGATCATCTAACTGTACAACTGCATAGCTAACACGACTTCGTTCATCAACAACGCCTTCAGTGCGTATAATGTTAGCACTCCACTCTTGATATTTGCCCTTTCGAATTGCAGACAAGATTACAGCTGGACCAATCTCAGTATCGTTATTTTGAAAACCAGTTTCAGGTAAATCAAGAAAAGCTAAATCGTTATCTGTTAGTGCTAGTCTTATCTCAGCTATATCAGTAGCGAAAGCACTACCAAGCTTAGTGCCCGGATTAACAAATTGACCAATATCAGAATCTTTAGTTCTCACTAGGCCATCATAAGGCAATCTGATTTTGGTGCGCTCTAGATTTTTTTCAGCCCTAACCAGAGCAGCTTTGGCCGCTGCTAATGACGCTTTTGATGCTGCCAATTCGGCCTCAGCTCTATAGCCTTTCTTTTGAAGCGATTTACTACCATTATACTCAATCTGTCTTTGTTTAAGGAAAGCATCAGCCTGAGTAACAGCAACGATGTAATCCGTTGGATCAATCTCCATCAAGATATCATCTTTCTTAAACAATCCTCCTGCAATAAACTTTTCTGAAATAGCAATAATTCGACCTGAGACCTCAGCACTAAGAGTCGTTTCGGTTTTAGGTTTAACTGTCCCTTGACTTTTTATTTCAAAAGTAATATCAGAAGGCTTTAAGTTTAAAACTTCTACAAACATTGCTTTATTAACAATAGGCTTTTTAGGAGGCTCTGGCTTCATACTGGCTAATAGACCCATACCGATGAAGGCACTGAGGATAATTAATACTGAAATAATCTTACGCTTATGTTGAACTTTCATAATTAGTACCTATGACTTGGGGGTATGTTTCTTGTCCTATTAGTTCAATTGAGTATAGAATCTCAACGAAATTAATAGACTTAAATATTCGAAAAATGGCAATTTGAATTCATTAGATTTGAATTAGCTTCTAGTCAAACATGAATTTAGATAGGAAAATAGTCTGCGAATGTTACAAAGTTTGATATGAAAAAGCGCTAATACTCTAAATGAATAATGAGATATCTTCATGAATTTTAGACAAAACGATGGATTATTGGGGTAAAAATCATATAAATTGGTTAAAATCTGATAAATAAGTAATATTTAGGCTTGAAAAAAATTAGAATAAACGGCTATTAATTATGTGTATTCTATCCATTTGGCAATATTTGGTAACAAACTTAGGCTTAACTAAAATGATATTTATCAACACACTTGATTTTAGCCAGAAAAACTTAAAATAATAGTTACTTGAATCACTGCAATAAAAATAAAATAAAATAATGTTACATTTACGAGAATAAATACTACAATTAAACAAGATTGTAGGAGAAGTTAGTCCATGTCGGAATTAGTTCCAACCTTTATTATTGAACCAATAGTTAGTGACGATGAATTAAAAATTTCATTAAGAGCTACTGCGCGCATTGTTAGTAAAGCTAATTGTAAGGCTATTACTTCTGAAGCCATACACCAACTTCTAGAACAAAGAGGTTTTGTTCGATATAGAGTTATTCAAGAACAGATCGATGAAATTGTAAATGCCCTTTCTGAAGCAGTTGAACAAATAGAAGATGAATCAGATACTGAGGGATTTGTTGTTGAAACGGATCTAATTGCTGAAGCAATAGATGCCACTGCTGAAGTTAAAATAAATGATACTAAATTAGAAGCAATACTTTCAATCAGTGCCTCTGAAGGTGGACGAGAAATTTCATTAAATGAAGCCGAGCGCTTACTTGAAGAAACTGGTGTTACCTACGGAATTGATAACTCTAAAATTGAAGAATTGTTAGAAGTCGCCCGAAAAGCTCCTCCTGGAGAAACTTCAAGTGCCGTAGTAGCCTTTGCTTTAATGCCTGTGACTGGTGAAGACGCCCATTTTTTGCCTTTGGTTGATACAGCTAATGAGAGAATTCTAAAACCACGTCATAGGGAAGATGGCAGTGTCGACATGTTAGACTTGGGTGATATGCCAACAGTAAAAGTTGCTGCCGAATTGCTAAGAAAAGTACCTCTCACAAATGGTGAAAAAGGTATTAATGTCTGCTATGGTTTTATTGCGCCTGAACCTGGCAAAGATTTTGATTTTAAACCCGGTAAAGGTACCGAGGTCAGCAAAGAAGATGAAATGCTGCTTATTTCTACTATTTCAGGACAACCCAACTTATTGCCACGAGGGATGAAAGTTGATGATGCAATCCAAGTTAAAGCAGTAGATCTATCAACAGGTCATATTAAAACAGATGCTAATCTTATTGTAAAAGGTGATATCGCTGAAGGAATGAAAGTACGATGTGAAGGGGACATTACAGTAGGAGGCGTGATTGAATCTGCAGATGTTATCGCAAAGGGCAATATTATTGTCGGTAAAGGAATCTTAGGAAGGACAGCAGAACATGCTAACTCTGCTGCTGATTTATCTGTTTCAGTCAAAGCCGGTGGTACTATTTATGCAATGTTTGCAAGTTATGCAATGTTAAAAGCTGATGATTGCATAATGATCGCTGAACAATTGCTTCATTGCGATACTACTAGTAAATCAAAAATAATCGTAGGCAATGAGAAAACAGTTGGCAGTCAGATTGTTGGGGGAACAACGAGGTCCTTTGTAAGTATTGAGACTGATATCTTGGGTGCCTCTGCAGGGGTGCGAACCAACCTTGATTTAAGTGGGCCATTTAATGTAAAGGGCTACGAATTATCTTGTAATCACTCGATTGCCAATGCTAAAAGTGCAATGTTAAATAATATGCGTAATGCTCTCAGTAAATTTATGGCGTTACCCATAACAGATGCTCGAAATGTTCATATTGATAAGATAAAAAACACTGTTAAATTCCTTGAAAATGAAATACAGATACTCAATGACCAAGAGGAT
>JBLHLI010000015.1:0-15498 GCA_047618765.1 Enterobacterales bacterium
TGATAGAGAGACTGTTAATTGGCTTAGACGCAACGGCTAAAAAATACAATGTGTCTTAATTTTGTTTAATCAATCACTTTAACTAGAGAATCTATATTATTGTTTTAATTAGTAATTTAGTTTTATTGTTTTGTAATTCAAGCCATGGATATTAAGGTATAAATAATGACCGAACCCAAAAAGCATATTAAATCCCTGGGTCAAAAAGATATTGTTTTATTTACTGTATCGGCAATATTATTGCTTGATACCTTAGCTGCTGCCGCTTCAGTTGGAGCATCTAGTATCTTTTGGTGGATATTTCTCGGTATCATATTCTTTATACCTTTCGCCCTAATATGCGCTGAGATGGGCTGTGCTTATCCAGAGCAAGGTGGTATTTATGCTTGGATCCGTGATGCCTATGGAGGACGCTGGGCATCAAGAGTTACTTGGGCTTATTGGGTCAATACGGCTGTTTGGATCCCTGCAATTTACATACTTTTTGCTGGCATATTTAAACAATTATTTTATCCTGAATTATCTCTAATTGGTCAAATAAGTATCGCTATAGTGCTTACCTGGTTTTCCGTTGCAGTCAATGTTGTCACTCTAGATATTGGCAAATGGGTACCCAATATTGGCGCTATACTCAAAGTCATCGTCTTTCTAGCCGTTATTATTGGTGCCATTTCCTATACTCAAGAGCATGGGATGGCTAATGAATTGACTTTTGAAACAATGAAACCTAATTGGAGCTCTGGCTTACAATACATTCCAGCGATTATTTACGGTATGCTTGGTTTTGAACTGGCAAGTTCTGGTAGTGATGAAATGAATAACCCTGCTAAAGATGTACCAAAAGCAATCTTTAAATCAGGTTTAATTATTATAGTGCTCTACACCTTAGGAACCATCGCTATACTAGCGGCCATTCCAGCAGGCAAAATTAATCTTGTAGAAGGATTGATGGATACCCTCTATTTATTTTTCGGTCAGACTGAAGCCGGTAGAATTTTTGCTCTTATCCTTGGCATAGCAACCCTCTATACCTTTTTCTCCAACGGAGTGACTTGGGCCTTAGGTTGTAACCGCTCTGCTGCTGAGGCGGCTCAAGAAGGTGAGTTACCTGCTTTTTTTGCCATTGAGACTAAAAAACAAGGGACACCTATTGGAGCAGCAGTATCGTTAGGTAGCGTCGCAACCATAGTTTTGGTTCTATACGGATTTATGGCAGGTTCAAATGAAGATTTATTTTGGTCTTTGTTTGCCTTTAGTGCTGTGATATTTTTACTTCCTTATTTAGCTATGTTTCTAGCTTTCATTAAAATGCGAATTACTGATGCTGATCACCCCAGACCTTTTGCAGTACCTGGAAACCTATTCTTTGCTCGAGTTTGTGCCTATACCTGTTTTGCTGTTCTTACACTGAGTATAGTTTTATTTATCTATACTCCAGGTGAAGGTATTCAATGGCCAGTACTCATTGGAGCAATAACCATGCTATTGTTAGGTGAGATAGTCATATCATTTTCCGAAAAGCATAAAAAAATAACAAATAGAATATAGGAATACCAATGCCCAAAGACGACAAGAAACATTTAGATGATTTTCTTCTAGCTCATCCAGATATTGAGTTATTTGAAGTCTTCATACCAGATATCAATGGACATCTCCGTGGAAAATGGCTACCCCGATCAAAAATCAGCAATGCTTTTGATGGTTCCCTCAAATTACCCATTACCACTCTAGGCTATGATATCTGGGGTAAAGATGTAGGAAGTTGGGTTTTAGATAATGGCGATGCTGATGGCATTCTAAGGGCTGATGTCAGGACATTAGCACCGGTTCCTTGGCTAGATAGACCTACTGGTCAAATGTTGTTATTTATGAATGAACTTAATGGTGAAGCTTGTAATATTGATCCCCGGTCAATACTAAAAGGACTAATGGGGCGCTTTAAAAAGCTAGGCTTAACGCCTGTACTAGCCAGTGAAATGGAATTTCATCTATTTCAAAGTGGCAATGATCAATTAGGACGCCCTCTTCATACGCAAACCAATCGTAGTGGCAGAGACACTGATTGTGGCAATACTCACAGTATTGAGGTTATGCAGGAAAATTCTGATTTAATGTACGCTGTAATAGATGCCTGTGCTGTCCAAGCCTTACCTATTGACACACTCATCAAAGAAGCTGCACGATCACAGTATGAAATAAACCTCTATCACCAACCCGATGCCTTACTAGCTGCAGATCAAGGAATTTTACTGCAGCGTACAATTAAAGGGGTAGCAAAAAAATTAGGTTATAGAGCTAGTTTTATGGCCAAGCCCTATGGCGATATCGAAGGTAATGGAATGCATATGCATTGCAGTTTAATTGATGATGAGGGTGTTAACGCTTTTAATAATGACACTGATTTAGGTAATGATTTACTAAGACAAGCCATAGCAGGTTGTTTAGCAACAATGAAAGATTCTATGTTGTTGTTTGCTCCACATTTAAATTCCTATCGACGATTTCAACCCGGTAATCATAGCCCTACGGCAGCAACTTGGGGTTACGAAAATCGTACTGTTTCAATAAGAGTCCCTGCAGGTAGTCATCAAGCAATGAGACTGGAGCATCGAGTAGCCGGAGCTGATGCCAATCCTCATCTGGTTGCCTGTGCCATTTTAGCCGGTATGTTATACGGCATTGAAAATAAACTAGAAGCGCCCAAACCACTGGTTGGAGATACCTTCAATGAAGCTGAAGAAAGTTTACCCAATCAATGGCCTGATGCAATTAGTGCATTTAAGGATTCCAGCTTTATTAAAGAATATTTTGGTGAAAAATTACAACGCATTTTCACCGAAGCTAAGCTTCAAGAGTTCAATAAATTCAGTAGCGAAGTAACTATTCAAGAGTATGATGCTTACCTGTAACAAATTCCTCCCCTTTTGGGGTAGCTGATCATGAAGATAACAACTGTATACTTTTTATTATAAAATTATACAGTTGTTAACAAAGCTACGGAGCCTTCATGACGCGTGACCCACGATTCGATATTCTCTTCAAGCCATTAAAAATTGGACCTGTAACAACTAAGAATCGTTTTTATCAAGTTCCTCATTGTACTGGTATGGGTTGGCAACGTCCTAATATGCTAGCAAGGTTAAGAGCCATGAAAGCAGAGGGTGGTTGGGGAGTTGTTAACACAGAATATTGTTCAATACACCCCAGTTCAGATGACTTACACCATCCCTATGCAACACTGTGGGACAAATCCGATGTTCAGGCACATCAGATGATGACAGAAGCAGTGCATGAACATGGCGCTCTTGCAGGAGTCGAACTTTGGTACGCCGGTGCATCTTCATCCAATCTTTACACCCGAGCAGTGCCTTTTGATGTTAGTTCTCGCCCAAACTGGAAAGGTTTTCCCTATCAATCCCGAAAGATGGATAAAAAGGATTTTCGAGATCTCAGGCGTTGGTATCGTGATGCGGCCCTTCGTGCTAAAGATGCTGGCTTTGATATTGTTTATGCCTACGCAAACCATGATGATCTATTACACAACTTCCAACGTACCGCTACAAACGACCGGACAGATGAATATGGAGGTTCTGTTAAAAATCGTTCTCGGTTATTAAAAGAAACCATTGAGGTTTTGAAAGATGCTGTAGGTGAAAGCATGGCAGTTGCCGTACGTTTTTCACCTGACGACGGAGTCATGAAAAACAATCGCCCTGTGACAGATGAAACAAGAGAATTTTTTGCACAAGTAGCAGAGCTTCCGGATTTATGGGATGTTACCTCCTACAGTTGGGATATTGAGTTAGGGACATCTCGATTTGTCAATGAAGGGGCAATAGAGCCTCATATGAGTTATGTCAAAGAGATGACGACTAAACCCGTTGTAGCCGTCGGTCGATTTACCTCACCTGATACCATGGCTAATCAAATTAATAGAGGCATAGTTGATCTCATCGGTTGTGCAAGACCTTCCATTGCAGATCCCTTCTTACCGAAAAAGATTGAAAATGACCAAATGGAAGACATACGGGAATGCATAGGTTGCAACATCTGTTACACCGGTGATCAACTGGGTGTCCCAATCCGCTGTACACAAAACCCAACCATGGGTGAAGAGTGGCGCCGTGATTGGCATCCTGAAAAGGTAAGACCGAAAGAATCTGAGAGCACAATATTAATTGTAGGCTCTGGTCCTGCAGGTCTTGAAGCAGCCCATGCCCTAGGTAAACGTGGCTATTTAGTAATGATGTCAGAGGCCCGCACCGAAATAGGTGGAAGAGTCACTCTTGAATCTCGTTTACCTTCACTAAGTGAATGGGTAAGAGTCAAAGATTATCGCGAACAGCAATTCCTTAAATTACCCAATGTCGATATCTATTTAGATAGCTATTTAAACGCTGAAGATGCCCTTCTCGCTGAAGCTGACCATATCGTTATCGCCACTGGTTCAACCTGGCGTGATGATGGTTTTGGCCGTACTAATACTCTGCCTATTCCACATTTAACTGCTGCGGAGCAAATATTTACACCTGATGACATTATGGCTGGTCGTCTTCCCAAAGGACGGGTGGTTGTTTTTGATGATGACTATTATTATATGGGGCCTGTTATAGCAGAAATGTTACAAAAAGCAGGCTGTGATGTGATATTTGTCTGCACCGATAATATGGCCTGCTCTTTTGGTCGCTACACCACCGAGCAACCCAGTGCCCAGAGAGCATTGATAGAAGCCGGTGTTGAGCTAATATTATCTAAGAATCTTGAAGCTTATGATGGTGAAAATGTTGAACTTAGTTGTATGTACACTGAGCAACCTTCTCAGCTTAAAGCCGATGCGATAGTGATGGTCACAGCACGTTTACCCAAGGATGAACTTTATTATGAATTACAAAGCCTAGTTGATTCTGGTAAAGCAGGATCTACCCAATCAGTATCTCGAATTGGAGATTGTGAAGCACCAGCTCCTATAGCATCAGCTGTGTATTCTGGTAGAAAGTATGCGCTCGATCTCGATGATAAATCAGGCGTTGACTATTACAAACGTCGAGATGTTAATTTTATTGATGTTATCACTAAAGTATAAAATTAATGATTACTCACTAGGTAAATGGCTTTTTAATAAATGGCAGATAATTGCATTGAGATCGTCCAATGTTCTTTGAGCAAACTTACTCTGTTGTGACAAAAATTTTACTAACATTATGTGCATAATATCTAGAAATACACTGCTAATTCTGACGATCTCCTGTTTCGACTGATTAAATCCTAATCGAACAAACACTGCAGCCATACGACGCAAGACCAATTTATCATGTTGTTCGTCAAGGTTTCTTAATTCTGGAATTGTATCCATGGCCTGCACCAGAGGCAAAATCCCTTTTTGATCGACATAAAGGGCTTTAAATGACTCTATAAGCTCAGTTACCACCGTATCTAATTCCATGGTTTCTACTTTAATTAAACTGACTTCATCTAATAATTTGTCCCAATCTTTTAACCAACTTTCAGCTAAAGAGTTAAGTATTGCATGCTTATTGGGAAAATAATGATAAAGAGAGCCAACGGAGATTCCTAACTCTTTGCTAATTAAAATAGTCGTTAAATCATCGAGACCCACTTTATCTAAAAGCTGAGCAGTTACTTGCATAATTTCTTGAGCACGTTTTTTAGAACGAACTTGAGTGGGTGTGGTACGTGGTTTTAACGGCTTTATATTATCTTTCAATGTGTAATCTCAATTAAATAATTGGGTGTTTATAAGGTGACCATAACACGAATTATAGTTGAATAATAATTCGGTTTATGTTCTAGTGCAACCTTAAGTTGAACAATACTTCGGAATGGAATAATGAATAAAATTGAACAATGGCTCAAACATAACAACATAGAAGCTGTGGAATGTTTGGTTCCGGATATCACTGGAACTGCTAGAGGCAAACTAGTTCCCGTTGATGATTACATAAATGAAACCCCAAAATTATCAGAAGGGATGTTGATACAGACGGTTAATGGTGATTATTGTCCTGAGCATGAGTCACTGGTAAGTCCTGAAGATCAAGATATGGATTTACAGGCTGTTGAAGACAGTATAAGACACACTCCTTGGCTCAATAGAAATATTGCCCAAGTAATACATGATTGCCATTTAGTTAGTGGTGAAGCCCACCCATTATCGACCCGAAATGTTTTAAAACAAGTTTTAACTCAGCTTGAAGAGGTTGGCCTTAAAGCCATCATTGCACCAGAAGTAGAATTCTATCTCATTGAGATAAATGATGACCCAAATATGAACTTACAACCTGCTAAAGGAAAGTCAGATCTTACTGAATCACTAAAACAACCCCTAGGCATAGATGCACTGCATGAATTTGAGCCCTTTATTAATACCATGTATGAATATTGTAAAATACAGGCATTAAATATAGGAACCTTGACCCATGAGTCTGGCAAAGCTCAATTGGAGATAAACTTTCAACACGGCGACCCCCTATCACTCGCTGATCAAGTTTTCACTTTTAAACGAACTCTGAAGCAAGCAGCATTAAAACATAATATGATCGCTACCTTCATGGCAAAACCCATGGCTGATCAAGAAGGTAGTGCTATGCATATACACCAAAGCTTGATTGATATTAAATCTGGAGAGAATGCATTTGCTAATAAGGATGGTTCAAAAACCGATCTGTTTATGCATTATTTGGGAGGCTTGCAAAAATACACCCCGAAATTAATTAGTCTTTATGCGCCCAATGTTAATTCGTATCGACGCTTTACGAATTTCATGAATGCACCTATTAGTCTGCACTGGGGTTATGATAATCGTACCGTCGCTTTTCGGGTACCTGTTGCACCAATATCAGCTACAAGAATAGAAAATCGATTTGCTGGCATGGATACTAATCCCTATCTAGCCATAGCAGCGAGTCTAGCCAGTGGTTTAGCAGGAATTAACAACAAACTTCAGCCAACTGCTGCTTTAGAAGGAGATGCCTATGAGGAACCAATAATAATTACTCGATCTCTTGATAAGGCCCTTGATTGCTTGCTCGATATGGATGATTTTGATGGAATCATTTCATCAGAGTTTTTAAATGCCTATCGATTTGTAAAACTGAAAGAGCTTGATGACTATAATAAGCTCATTACTCCTTGGGAGCGTGAAAATTTATTGAAGAGTGTGTGAACTTAGAAGGACCTTATTAAACCGATTCAACTACCGCTATACTATTATAGGAAATAAGAGGATCTCCTCCCTCATAGTTTTCAATGTTAATTAATGAATTAATAAATAAATTAAATAATTCTCCCTGGGTACCCAAGTCTAGTTTGGCATAAGCATTTTTTCGATGTAATTTAACTGTCTCAACCGAAATGCTAAAACGTTCAGCTATCGCTTTACTTGAATATCCATGTAATATCATTTGCACCATCTGATTTTCTCGTTCTGTGAGAATACTGGTACCAAAACATTCTAGAGCCATTTCCAATTGCATACGTAAATCTAATTGTGACTCTATTTCAGTATCGTTAATTTGCCAGTGATATTTAATCAGAGCATCAATTAGAGGCGTTACATCTTTAAGGTTATTTAAGAGTTGCTTTTTAAAGCGTTCACTCATGCCAATTTGACCCAGTGAAATATTTATAAATGTTTTGCCTTCATCATCTAATTGTAAAATGTAACCGCATTCATCTTTGAGACCTGACTGTCGATAATAAAGACGATAATACTCGCTTAGTTTAAAACCCTTCGGGACAATTTCATTTAAATGAAAAAAACCGTTTTTATTATGTTTGGTGGCAGCAAGATAGTAAGGGTCGAGTAAAAATGCACCAGCGGTAAATTTCTTCACCATAGTAGTACGATCACCAGGTGGTTTATCGTTGTATTCAACTCTAGGTAGATGCTTTTTATGATAAGCAATAATCATTACATTGTTAGCCGGCACTAATCGTTTAAACATTTCAGCAAGTTTTGTACTAAATTCTTCTGATCTTGCAAAAGGTAAGATGCTAGCAATTTCATGGCTAAAGTCTGAAAGAAAGGACATAGTAAATTACAATCACTCTGAATAGAAATTAAGTTCGAACTGGCACTTTAGCAGATAAAAATCCTTGTGCAAACCTAACAATTCTAAAGTGATTGAATCATGGCTATTATGATGTGTTATTTGGGCTACACTTCAATGAAATAGATTTCAATACTCTTTTTTTAAGCTTTAATTTGAGCGTTACTTGGATCATACATAGGTCTTAAAGAAGCCTTTGCACTATAACGAACCCCTGCAACCTCTATCTCAAATTGACTGGAATTGATCACCTCATCTGAAACTCCATTCTCATCCTCTATATAACCCAGCCCAACAGCACCTCCTAGAGTATGACCATACATTCCAGAACGAATGTACCCTTTAAGTTCACCATCACAATAAACGGGCTCATTGTGATAAAGTAATGGTTCTGGATCTTCCAGTAAAAACTGCACAAGTTTTCTAGTGCATTTTTGTTGTTTCTGTTTCAACAAAGCATCACGACCAATGAATCCACCCGGTTTATCATACTTAACGGCAAATTCAAGACCTGCATCAATAGGGGTATCTTCATCGGTAATATCATGCCCCCAATGTCGATAGCCCTTCTCAATTCGACAGGAATTTAGAGCATGATAACCAGCATGAACCAACCCAAATTCTTTACCCTTCTCTACTATGATATCGTAAATACTTAAAGCAAACTCTGTAGGAATATAGAGTTCCCAACCCAGTTCACCGACGAAGGTAATTCTCGAAGCTCGAACTAAACCATATCCGAGCTCAATCTCTCTGCTTGAAGCAAAAGGAAACGCTTCATGGGACAAATCATTAGGTGTTAATGACTGTAATAGCTTACGGGCTTTAGGCCCCATAATAGCTATGACAGCAAAACCTGAAGTAACATTAGTTAGATAACAATGGTCATCCTTAGGTAGATGATTTTTAAGCCAATGGAAATCTTTTGTTTCTGTCTCACCCGAGGTTACAATTAGAAAATCATCTTCAGCGATACGAGTCACCGTTAAATCGGCTTCAATGCCCCCTCTTTCATTTAACCATTGGGTGTAAACAAGTCTTCCCGGTTTAACTGAAATGTTATTGGCACATACTCGATTCAAAGCGACTTCAGCATCCCTACCTTGTAATCGGAATTTTGCAAAGGACATCTGGTCAAACAAGGCAACATCTTCTCGCACTGCTTTATGTTCTGCCGCTGAATATTCAAACCAGTTCTGACGTTTATAACTGTATTCATATTCAGCCTTTTCGCCTTCAGGTGCATACCAATTAGGTCTCTCCCAGCCAAAAGCGACTCCATGGCAGGCGCCCTTATTTACTAAGCGGTCATAAAGTGGTGATTTGCGAACACCTCTTGCAGTCTCAAATTGTCTGAACGGCCAATGAGTTGCATAGAGCAAACCAAGACTCTCACTAACGCGATCATGAAGATACTTACGATTAGTCTGAAATGGCAAGTTACGCTTAACGTCAACTTCCCATAAATCCATTGGTGGTTTACTGTCGCGTATCCACTGGGCCACGACTTTTCCTATACCACCTGCAGATTGTAATCCAATAGAGTTTAGACCAGCTGCAACATAACAGTTGCTAATATCGGGAGCCTGACCTAGATGATATCGAACATCAGGAGTAAAACTTTCTGGACCACAAAAGAAGGTCTTAATACCGGCATTTTCAAGTGCTGGCATCCTGTGCATCGCTGAAAGAAGTAAGGGCTCAAAGTGCTCAAAGTTACCCACTATTTCATCAAAACAGAAATCTTCTGATATACCTTTCATGCCCCAGGGTTTTGCTTTGGGTTCAAAGGCACCCATTAACAGATTGCCGGCATCTTCCTTAAAGTAGGTGCAACTATCATAATCTCTTAATACTGGTACATCTCGAGTTAAACCGGCTACAGAGTCAAATAGAACGTAATAATGTTCACAGGCATGCAAAGGCACATTAAAACCAATACTAGCCGCAATATCTCTAGTCCACATCCCGGCACAAATACAAACAAAATCAGCACTTATATTACCCTGATCAGTTTCTACTGCTGTAATACGCTCACCCTCTTTGATAAAACCGTTGACCTTAACATCCTGAAATATCTGAGCACCACCATTTCTAGCTCCTTTGGCTAAAGCCTGGGTAGTATCTACTGCATTGGCAGTGCCATCGGTAGGAATATATATTCCACCAAGGACGTCTTCAGTATTTATTAATGGATAAAGACGTTCAATATCATGCTTTGATAGTGTATCCACCTGCATATCAAAGACTTTTGCCATGGATGCATTACGTCTCAGTTCTTCAAAGCGCTCTTCATTGGTGGCAATAGAAATAGAACCTGTTTGTCTATAACCTGTAGCTTGACCAGTTTCGATTTCAAGTTCTTGATACAACTCAGAAGTGTATTTTGCAAGTTTGGTCATATTCAGGGAGTTACGTAGTTGACCCACTAAACCTGCCGCATGCCAAGTGGTTCCGCAGGTTAATTGCTTACGTTCTAAGAGTACAACATCAGAAAAACCTATTTTTGTCAGATGATAAGCTATTGAACAGCCAATAACTCCTCCACCGACTATGACAACTTGAGCTTTTTTAGGCAATTGCTTTTTCATTATGTATTATTCTCCAATATCATCATGCATATAAGATACATTCCCACTCCTGTTTATCCTACAACTCTATTGGGGTATATGAACAAAAGAGTCATTTTGTAATAATATCGGAAAATTTTTTTAATTTATTGGAAACTCTATGACTAACGAGCAGTTACAAGAACAATCAAGACGACATCTTTGGATGCACTTTACCAGCATGGGCTATTATCAGGAACATGATGTTCCAATTATAGACTATGGTAAAGGCTGTTATGTCTATGATATTCATGGCAAAAAATATATTGATGGTCTAGGAGGTTTATTTGTAACTCAAGTAGGACATGGACGTAGTGAAATTGCAGATGCAATTGCAGAACAAAGTAAAAAACTTGCTTTCTTCCCAATTTGGAATAATGCCCATCAACCTGCTATTGAGCTTGCTACTCGTCTAGCCAAATTAGCACCTGGGGATTTGAATCGGGTCTTCTTTACCTCTGGTGGCTCTGAAGCTGTTGAGTCAGCTTGGAAATTAGTTCGACAATACTACACTGAAATCGGTGAACCCAGACGCTATAAAGTCATTTCAAGAAACCTTGCCTATCATGGTACAACCATGGGTGCTCTATCTATCAATGGTGTAACAGACCTTAGAAATACCTTTGAACCTCTGGTACCTGGTACTTATCATGTTGAGAATACAGATGCCTATCATAGTCATCATATGAATGAAGGCATGAGCAGTGTTGAATTTGGAAAACGCTGTGCACTAAATATAGAAAGAGCCATTGAAATGGAAGGTCCTGATACAGTTGCTGCTGTATTTTTAGAGCCAGTTCAAAATTCAGGTGGTTGCATTGTCCCTCCTGAAGGATACTTTCAGGAAGTCCGCAAAATCTGTGATAAGTACGGCATTATGCTAGTGTCAGATGAAGTTATTTGTGCCTTTGGTCGTCTTGGCTATATGTTTGGTTCAGAACGTTATGATTATTTACCTGATATTATAACCTGTGCAAAAGGCATCACTTCAGGTTACGTTCCTATGGGAGCAATGATTTGTAGAGACCATCTTATTGAACCATTTTTAAAACCTGAGAAAATTTTTCTACACGGTATTACTTTTGCCGGACACCCCGTTGCTTGCGCTGCAGCGCTGGCTAATTTAGATATTTTTGAGAATGAAAATATACTTGAAAATGTTCGACAAAATGAAGGCTTGTTTAGAGAGTTACTTGAAGGACTTTACGACATACCAATAGTTGGCGATGTCCGAGGAGCAGGTTATTTCTTTGGTATTGAACTGGTCAAAGATCAAACAACCAAAGAACGTTTTAATGAGCAAGAAGCTAAAGATATATTGTTTGATTTTGTTTCCCCAGCTCTCTTTAAAAATGGTCTCATTTGCCGTACTGATGATCGTGGCGAAACAGTCATTCAATTATCACCGCCTCTCATTTGCGGGCCAGTTGAGCTGAAAGAAATAGAATCTATCTTGCGTAAAGTATTAACTGAAGCTGCTGCAGTGGTAGCAAAACTATAAATTAAGACCAAACATTTATGCAGACGATATTTATTAGCTTAAATAATTGGTGTTAAAATAATTACAAAAATATGAGCGGGAGTTCAAATATGCAAAATAAACAATACATTGCTGGAAATTGGGTCAACTCAAATGCAATTGAAACAATCGACGTTATAAACCCTGCAACTGAAGAAATTTTTAATACTGTTGCCGCTGGTAATGAAGCTGATATAGATGCTGCTGTAAAAGCCGCTAGAGATGCCTTTGATAATGGCCCTTGGCCAAGGATGAGTGGTGCAGAGCGCGCGATTATTCTACGGAAAATGGCAGCCATTATTAATGAACGACTCGATGAACTTGCAACGATTGAAATGCATGACAATGGAAAACCTTTTCCAGAAGCTCAGTGGGACATTGAAGATACTGCTGGTACCTTTGAGTTCTACGCAGGCTTGGCAGAAAAATTGGATACTGATTCTGAAGAAATTATTGAGGTACCTGAACCAAGGTTCTCTTCAAAGGTGGTGAAAGAACCCATTGGCGTTGCAGGCGCTATTATACCTTGGAACTTTCCAATGTTAATGGCAGCTTGGAAGGTCGCACCAGCACTTGCTGCTGGTTGTACCATGATATTAAAGCCTTCTGAAGTCACGCCTCTGACAGCCTTGGAACTTGCTGCTATAGCCCATCAAGCAGGCTTACCATCAGGAGTACTGAACGTAGTTACAGGTCTTGGACAAGATGCCGGTCAGGCACTAACTGAACACCCAGATGTTGATAAACTAGCTTTTACTGGTTCAGTACCAACTGGCTCAAAAATAATGCAAGTAGCTGCTAGAGACGTGAAAAACATTAGCTTAGAGTTAGGTGGAAAATCGCCGCTTGTTATCTTTGAAGACTGTGATATTGATAAAGCTGTTGAATGGATCATGTTTGGCGTATTTTGGAATCAGGGTGAAGTTTGTTCTTCAACGTCAAGAGTACTGGTTCAACAATCACTCTACCCAGCCTTATTAGAAAGACTTGCTGAAGAAACGAAAAAGATTACCATTGGCGCTGGTGATGAAGACGGTGTTTTATTAGGCCCTCTTGTTAATCAAACTCAATATAATAAAGTATTAGAAGCGATTCAAAGAGGTGTTGATGATGGTGCCAAGTTGCTTACAGGTGGTAAGAGACCTGAAGGTAAGGACAAGGGCTATTATGTAGAACCAACCATTTTCACTGATATGGAAGATGATAGCTGGATATGGAAAGAAGAAATATTTGGTCCAGTTGTCTGTGTAAAAAGCTTTACCACTGAAGAAGAAGCCATACGCCTAGCCAATGACTCACGTTTTGGCCTTGCCGCTGCAGTCATGTCGAAAGATAAACTACGTTGTGAACGAGTTGCTAAAGCTTTTCGAGCTGGAATTGTCTGGATTAATTGCTCTCAACCCACTTTCTGTGAAACTCCTTGGGGTGGTTATAAACAATCAGGTATAGGCAGAGAATTGGGTGTTTGGGGCTTGAATAATTACCTTGAAACCAAACAAATAACCAGTTTTGATAGTGATGAACCTTGGGGTTGGTATATTAAATGAATGAATTAGAAAAGTTAATAAAATTAGATAAATTTTATATTAATGGCCAGTGGGTTGTACCTCACAAATCTGAGATGTTTGATATCACTAATCCAGCGACTGAAGAAACTATAGGTCAAGTGGCGTTAGGCTCACAGGCAGATGTAGACAAGGCAGTTGCAGCAGCGACAGAAGCTTTTAAAACTTGGTCTTTAACCAGTAAAGAAGAAAGACTCGGCTATCTCGATAAGATCATTGAGCTTTACAATGAACGTATGACTGAAATGGCAAAAGCAATTTCAACTGAGATGGGGGCTCCTTGGGGAATGGCAAAAGGAGCACAGGCTCCTATGGGACTAACCCACTTTGCAACTAGTCGCAAAGCTCTAGAAAATTATGTATTTGAAGAATCTCTAGGTGGAAGTCAAGTATATAAAGAAGCTATTGGAGTTTGTGGTTTCATTACTCCATGGAACTGGCCGATGAATCAGATAGCTTGTAAAGTTGCACCAGCCATAGCTTGTGGCTGCACTATGGTTTTAAAACCCAGTGAACTAGCTCCCCTTTCTGCTCAACTATTTGCTGAAATTATCCATGATGCTGGTCTACCTGCTGGTGTGTTTAATATGGTTACCGGAGATGGACCAGGAGTTGGAACAGCCCTCTCATCTCATCCAGGTATTGAAATGGTATCTCTTACCGGTTCAACAAGAGCAGGAATACTAGTCTCAAAAGCTGCTGCTGATACTATTAAACGTGTAACACTAGAATTAGGCGGAAAGTCAGCCAATATTATTCTTGAAGATGCTGACTTCGATAAAGCTGTTAAAGAAGGCGCACTTGAATGTTTTAGTAATACAGGACAATCTTGTAATGCTCCCACAAGAATGCTTGTACCTAGAGCTATGCATGATCGAGCTGTAGAAATTGCTAAAGCTGCTGCTCAGGGAACGATAGCAGGAAGCCCTAATGATAAATCATCTCACATAGGTCCTTTATCGAATAAGGGACAATTTAAAAAAGTTCATACCATGATCCAACAGGCTATCGATGCTGGTTCAGAAGTTGTTGCCGGAGGACCGGGACGACCTGAAGGGTTAAACGCTGGTTATTATGCTAGACCAACAGTCTTCGCCAATGTCACCAATGACATGTTGATTGCCCGTGAAGAAGTCTTTGGCCCTGTGTTAGCTATCCTACCCTATGATGATGAAGACCAAGCCATTCAAATTGCCAATGATTCACCTTATGGATTGGCGGGTTACATTCAATCTGAAAATATTGAGCATGCTAGGGCTGTTGCTAAACGTATTCGAGCAGGAACGGTATTTCTAAATGGCAATAATTTTGATCCGAATGCCCCTTTTGGTGGCTACAAACAATCAGGTAATGGCCGTGAATGGGGTGACTTCGCTTTTGACGACTTCTTAGAAGTGAAAGGTGTTGTGGGTTATAGCGGTTAAATAAAATCTCCATTGATGTTTAAAGTATCAATGGAGATTTTCAAATAGGTTAACGAGTAATTCTGCTCAGCATTATTTAGATTTAAAATCTTCGCGCACCGGTGTGAAAACATCAATGATATGACAATCAGTAATTGCTTTACCTGAATGAACTGCATTGGATGGAATGATTACACTTGAGCCCGCCTTTAATAAGACCTTTTCACCATCGATAGTTAACTCAAACTCGCCAGATATTAATTTGGTGATTTGTTCGTTACTATGGGAATGCTCTGGCAAATCGACATTAGCTTGAAATCTCCATTCTGCAAG
>JBLHLI010000016.1:0-15448 GCA_047618765.1 Enterobacterales bacterium
TAAGTACCTTTTTACCGACTAAGGTCAAGCAATTTTGATTATCAAAGCGCTCACATTCCACAACCAGATGGCTAGGTTCAAGCATTCGACCTAAACCTGTTTCTCCACAGGCTTGCTCACCTTTATCAGGGCCTAGAATGGTAATATCCCGTTGTTGCAGTTGTTTGATATTTTCTTGAGTAGCTTTATTTGCCCACATTTGTAGATTCATCGCAGGTGCAACGGCAATGTGGGCTGTTGTAGCTAAACAGAGGGTGCTGAGTAGATCATTTGCCATACCCGCAGATAACCTTGCAATAAGATCAGCTGTAGCTGGAGCAATTAAAATTAAATCTGCCCAGCGAGCTAGCTCGATATGGCCCATGCCTGCTTCTGCTTCTGGATCAAGTAGGTCAGTTGAAACTGGATTACCTGATACCGCTTGAAGTGTAAGGGGGCTAATGAATGAAATAGCAGCAGATGTCATAACAACTCTCACATCTGCACCGGTTTTTTTCAGCTGACGCACTAACTCTGGGCTTTTATAAGCGGCTATTCCGCCACTAATTCCTACAAGTATTTTCATTTTTTAGGGCTACTTCAACGATTATCAGCGAGCTATTATGGCTCACAGTAGATTTAATAAATCAGAATAAAGAAATTATTCATTATTCGCAAATTAAAAAAGGAGCATTTATGACAATTAGGGACTGGCCTTTGAGTGAACAGCCCCGGGAAAAATTAGTAAAGCAGGGCAGTTCAATGCTATCTGATGCAGAATTATTAGCATTATTACTCGGCCAAGGCATTAAAGGTCATAGTGCTGTTTCACTAGCAAGACGACTAATAAAAGATTTTGGTGGTTTGAGGGGGCTTTGTGATGCTTCCCATAAAAGCTTTTGTGAGCAACCGGGTATCGGATTAGCTGGATACGGTAAAATACAGGCAACATTGGAATTAGGACGTCGTTATTTATTTGAGACAATCAGTAGAGGAGATGCTTTTGAAAATCCTACGATAACGCGGCGCTTTCTTTCCGCTAAATTAAGGCATCATGGCCATGAGGTCTTTGGCGTGTTGTTCTTAGATAATGCCCATAGAGTGATTGCCTTTGAAGAATTGTTTCACGGAACTATTAACGGCGCTAGCGTTCATCCAAGAGTTGTACTTCAACGTGCTCTAGCCCATAATGCTGCCGCAGTTATTTTTGCCCATAATCACCCCTCCGGAGTCGCTGAGCCAAGTAGCGCGGATAAGCAAATTACTGATACTTTATGTCAGGTGCTTGCACTGGTTGATGTCCGAGTTTTGGATCATTTTGTGATTGGTGAAGCGGAGGCTGTTTCTTTTGCTGAAAGAGGTTTACTTTAGATTTTTTAGCGTTTTGGTGGAGTTTTGTACAGAAATGACGAAAAATACAGTTTTAAATCGATTCAGCTTGCCTAAAAACTCTGGTTCTGGTATAAAGTGCCGCCTTCCAGTATGGCTGGGTGGTTAGAGGTAGAGATTGTACCTAAAGAATTTTTAATCGGAGGCAGAAAAAATGGCTAGAGTATGTCAAGTAACAGGTAAACGTCCTGTTGCAGGAAATAATGTATCACACGCAAAAAATAGGACTCGTCGTCGCTTTTTGCCAAACTTACAATCGCATCGCTTTTGGGTAGAAGGTGAAAAACGATTTGTAAAACTTCGCTTGTCAGCAAAAGGTATCAGAATTGTTGATAAAGTAGGCATAGAAGATGTGCTTAAGAAAATCCGCGCTGAAGGCGTTAAAGTCTAATATAGACGGGAGAATGAATTATGAGAGATAAAATTAAATTGGTATCAAGTGCTGGAACTGGTCATTTTTATACAACTGACAAGAACAAGAAACTTATGCCTGCAAAGATGGAAATTAAAAAATATGACCCTGTTGTACGTAAGCACGTTATGTACAAAGAAGCAAAAATTAAGTAATTCTATTAATTTTTGATTTTTTCAAGGTAATTATTTAGTAATAGGGTCTGCCTCCGCATACTACTATTACGTAAAACCCGCTTAAAGCGGGTTTTTTTGTGCACTTTTTTTGCGCATTAAAGAGTAATCAAGGATAATGCTTAGATGAATAAACGCCTTTTTCTAAACGTCATGATTGTTGCAATGTTGACCTTCTATATGATTTTCAACATTGTCTATAATCGTGTGCTAGATAATTCTGATGATGAGCCTCAAACCAATCCTGTGGTTTGGGATCAGCCCTTTCTTGTACCCAATGCATGGAGTTTAATTCGACTGGAAATTGCAACAGAGGTTATTGCAAAAGACACTCAAGGCAATTGGTCTAGTACTACAGGCGCCCAAGAGCAGTCAAAGCTTAACAATATTGCTAATTCATGGAAAAATCTTCAAGCCAATAGTATTAGTGGTTATGAACAACTTCCCTTGAGTGGCCAAACGGTACTCGCTTTTGTAAAGCAAGATTCCCAACCCTTAGTGTTTCGAGTTGTAGAAGAAGGGAACAATATTCAATTTTTTAGAATGATTGATCAAAAGAAATTTAGCTTCCCACTCTCTAGCAAAGACCTATTTATTCCTGGCACAAAATAACAATGCCTGAACTACCTGAAGTAGAAACTACCTGTAGAGGAATTGCCCCGCATCTTGAAGGCAAGAAAGTAAAGTCCTTAACAATACGGCAATATAATCTTCGCTGGCCCATCCCTTCGAATATGGAAGAGTTGATGAAGAGTCATACTTTACTGAAAGTCTATCGACGAGGTAAATATATATTGCTGGCCTTTAATCATGGCACTGCGATGATTCATTTAGGAATGTCGGGTAGCATGAGAGTGTTAGACGCAAATGTTGATGTTGCTAAGCATGATCATTTTGATATCAAGTTCAGTAACGGCAAGACTTTACGTTATAATGATCCTAGGCGTTTTGGCTCATTTTTGTGGGCTGGAGAAAATCCTCTTCAACATAAGCTATTAGCCAGTTTAGGCGTCGAACCTCTTGAGTCGGATTTTCATGCAGACTATATCTATAAAGCCTCAAGAAACCGAAAAATTGCCATAAAACAATTTATAATGGATTCTCACCTTGTGGTCGGTGTGGGTAATATTTATGCTAATGAAGCCCTATTTCAAGCGGGAATACGGCCCAGTCGAGCAGCTAATCAAGTGAGTCTTAAGCGTTATCAACGACTGGTGGATATTATTAAAGTCGTCCTTGATAAAGCAATAAAACAGGGCGGCACTACCCTAAAAGATTTTAGCCAAATTGACGGTAAACCTGGATATTTCGCCCAAGAACTTCAGGTTTATGGACGAGCTGGTGAGCAATGTTTACAGTGTGATGAGGTCTTAATAGAAATTCGACAGTCTGGCAGATCATCAGTATTTTGTAAAAAATGCCAGCATTAGCATTAGACATAGAACAATGAAAGTCCTATATAATATTTCCACTGGACTCAATTAGTTAGTCGGTATATAGTTACCCGTCAACCATAAGGCCTAAGAAAAAGTATAAAAAGGTCTTATTAATAAAAAAATAACGAATTTAATTACAAGGTTAGAAGAATGCGCAGAAAACATTTTAAAGATGATGATGAAACTCAAGTCGACATGACACCCATGCTAGATATCGTGTTTATCATGCTTATTTTCTTTATTGTAACAACGTCATTTGTTAAGGAATCAGGCGTAGATCTTACACGTCCAGATCCTAATCAGGCGCCACCACCTAAAGATAAGAAACTAAAGAAGAATATTTTTGTTAAAATTGACAATGCTAATCGCATAACAATGGATGGCCTAGATGTGGACATTCGAGCGGTAAGAGCACGTGTTGAACAGAAAAGAGCTCAAAACCCTCAAGCAATCGCTATTATTGGCGTACATCCTGACTCTGAAACAGACTTTTTGATTCAGGTTGTTAACGCAACGCGTGAAGCTGGTGTTGATACGGTGTCCGTTTCAGAAACCAAATAACTAACTACAGTATCGATATATCTAAAGCGCAGCCTTATGGCTGCGTTTGTGTATTAAACTCTTAATTATATAAAGCGTAATTCAATGCAAGATATTCTCATCTTAATATCATTATTTTTAATCCTCTGGTTTTTCTGGTCAGGGATTAGATGTAAGGAAATAGCCGTTAAAGCAGGTCAACAACATTGTGCTGAGCATGGAGTTCAATTTTTAGATCAAACCGTAGAACGAGTCACACTGCGATTCACTAAAGATTCAAGAAATAATCCTGTTTGGTTGCGTAGTTTCTATTTCGAATTTGCTACCAATGGTGAACATCGATACCAGGGTAAAATCATAATGCATGGCTATTATTTAAAATCCATTGAAATGGATCCCTATCCTGACCCTACGTTAAATACGCTTAATTAGTTACCTCAACGTTATCAGGTTTTATTGCTAAAATATCACATTGTAAATTATGAAGTAGTTGTTCAGCAGTATTTCCCATAAACATACCATTTAAGCCTGATCTTGAAACCGTGCCTAGAATAATTAATCGACTATCAATTTTTTCTGCAAATTCAGGAATGATCTCCTCTGGTATACCTTCAAGTATTTTAATGTTTGATTCATCTAAATTATAATCTTCAACAACCTTCATGGTATTTTCTAAAGCAACTTTTTTCATGTCTGTTAAATAACTAGCTGGGTCTACTGAAGCATATTCGAGATCAGTCATGACAGGTAATGGAGGGCAAGCATTCACAGCCAATATTTGATTATTAAACAGCTCAGAGATAAAGCTAGCTGTGTGTAATAACTTGTCATTTAAATTAGAATGAGCCTGATCATCAGTATTGGCATCAATGGCAACAATTAAAGGACTATCTGAAGTATGGTTATTATTTGAGACTAACATTACAGCACAAGCGCACTCTCTTAATAGATGCCAATCTAGTGGTGTGTGGAAAATACCATCGAAAAGATGATGCTTATTGGCAGTTTTAATCAATAAGTCAAATGATTGATTAGCGCAAATTTCTGCTATATCAATAGCAGGCCTAGGACTCCAAAGAGTCTCGTAGCTTATATCAATGTCGGAGTTATCAAGAGAGGCAATGAATTTTTTTAGCTCATTGCTCAATCGTCCTTGCAAACTGTCTCTTAGAATTGACTCGGTATCTATTTGAAGTTGACTGTATGAAAAATTAAGTGTTGAGAAAATTGTTGCGATAATATGAATTCTTGCCCCGGTAAGCCTAGCTAATTCTAAAGCTCTTTCCATAGCTGTCTGCTGTTCGTTCTTTTCATCAAATATTACAAGGATCTTATTCAATTTAACCATCTCAAAACTCCTTTGACTCTGCTATAATTCAAGCTATTTAAAACCATTAACAATTATGTAAATAGTAGCCTCGATTTAAGTGTACCCTATGATTTTGAACTCTTTGTTGACAAAGATCAAAAGATAGAAAGAGAGCTAGGCTGAGCAGGCCAATATTTAGCAACAGGGGAGAGATTTTGATTAATAAAAAAAAGGCTGTGTTACTGGTTAATCTAGGCACACCAGATTCATCTTCTGTAAAGGATGTCAGAAAGTTTTTAAAGGAATTCCTCTCAGACCCTTTGGTCGTTGATGTACCGTTCCTCGTTCGATGGTTGTTGGTAAATTGTATTATCGTTCCTTTCCGTGGCCCTAAATCAGCTGCTGAATATAAACTATTATGGACTGAAAGAGGCTCACCTTTGAAATTTCATAGCATAGATATGTTAGAGCGATTAACAGAACAAGTTAATGATAAGTATCAACTTGCTCTATCAATGCGATACCAGTCTCCATCAATTAGAGAAGGCCTAGAAGAACTAAGAAAAGGTGGATGTGAGCAATTATTAATTTTACCTTTATTCCCACAATATGCCGGGGCGACTACGCAATCTATATTCGATAAAGTTTCAGAAGAACTAGCTACTATGGAATGGAATGTTGATACAAAATTAATTAAGTCATTCGAGACTGATAGCAACTTTATTCAGGCTATTTTAAATAAATCGAAGTTGCTTGATGAGCAATCTTTTGATCACACTTTGTTTAGCTATCATGGCTTGCCAGAAAGACAGCTGAAGAATGAAAATCCGAAATGTTTGATTGGCAATTGCTGTGATAATTTAACAGACAACAATAAATATTGTTATAAAGCTCAATGCTATGCGACCACAAGAGCATTGGTAAAAGAACTCAATTTAGAAGAGGGGGATTATACCGTATGTTTTCAATCTAGACAGGGCAATATTCCTTGGATAAGCCCCTATATAGAAGATGAAATAGAAAAGCTTGCAGAGCAAGGGATTAAAAACATCAGAGTTTTTTCTCCAGCCTTTGTTGCAGATTGTTTGGAAACAACAATTGAGATTGCAGATACCTATAAAAACTTGTTTATCGAACTAGGCGGTGATAACTTAACCTTAGTTGAGAGCCTAAATAGCTCTGATGACTGGATAAAAGCACTTAAATCTATGATAGACACTTCATTTGAAGAAAATGCACTAGAAGAGAATTAATGACTAATTTTTCTGGCAGTATTGCAAATGCATTGCCATACTAGCTTAAGCACATAATTACTTAAATTCTTGCTTATAAAGTAAAAGGTAATTATATCAGGAAAAAGTATTGATAGAGTTTCATCCTGAGGTTAATTGGAGTTTGGATGGTTGAGAATGAAGGACAGAGTGTTTATGTTGATAATGCTCTAGAATTACTAAACACACCTGTATGGATTTGGGACCTAGAGGCCCAGAGAGTCCTTTGGGCTAATCCTTCTGCTGTTGCACTTTGGGGCTTGAAAAGTCTTGAAGAATTAACCCTCATGGATTTCACCAATGAGCCCCTTTGCCAAGAGTTTCGCAAAATGGCAGAGAGATTTCGTTATGGTGAAACTGTAGAAGAAGAACAAACATTTACAATGAACGGCAGGCCTAGTACCGTGACCTGTCAGTGCCAAGGTATTGAAGTTTCGGATTATAATCTCGCCGCTTTAGTCGAAGTTAGGCAAGTTTCATCATCTCCAATGGATAGCAATATCCAATCAAGTATAGAAGCCTTACAACACACACCTGCGATGGTTTCTCTGCATAGAATTGACGGTGTCGCGATAATGCGTAATCCGGCAGCAATGCGTTGTTTTGGTTTTCTTGATCCTAAATCACCAGACTCTATATTAGATAGGATTAGCGACCCTCAGGTAACCAAAGATTTCCTTGCTGCTCTAGATAAAGGTATGCCTTTCACTGAGGAGTTGATGACAGAAACACGTCAAGGCCCTAGGTGGCACCATTTCGATGCACGAATTATATTGAATGAAAATAATCACCGAGTGGTGTTAATCAATGAACTTGATATTCACCAAAGAAAAAGTGCTGCAGATGCTGCCCATAAATTAGCTTATTTTGATAGCTTAACAAATCTACCAAACAGAGTGGCCTTTTCAAATCGTATCAACGATATATTACTTGGTTTACTGCATGTCAGTGAACAAAGTGCTGTGGTTGTTTATATCAACGCAATCAATTTCAGTGATGTTAATAGTACTTTTGGTTTTGCGGCGGGTGATAAATTATTAATCGATATTGGCAGTCGCTTATCAGAATCTTTGCCTGATGTTGAAATAGTCTCTAGGATTGGTTCAGATAAATTTGCAGTCGCACAACATATTAATTATCAAGCAGAGTCATTACAGCAGTTAATCAAAAAAATATTAGAGATATTTGATGTTCCCTTTAATGTGCTTGAGCATTCATATCTCGTTGGTATAAGAATGGGTGTCTCACTAATGCCTGAGCATGCTCAGACGGAGACGGAAGCAAGCAGGGTAACCGATATTGCTTTAAACCATACAAAGAATAAAGGTCGCAATTCTTGGGTTTTATATAACCAGCGAATGACCATAGCAACCACTGAAAAAACACAAAGAGTTCAACAGCTTTATGAAGCGATGGCAAAGGGTCATTTCATGCTTTATTTCCAACCCCAAGTTGAGTTGAAAACGGGTAGGGTCATTGGTGCTGAAACCTTGTTGCGCTGGCGAACTGAAGATGGAATCTTTATCTCGCCTGCTGAATTTATTCCCCTTGCAGAACAAATGGGTGTCATTAATGATATTACTCGCTGGATTATTCGTGAAGCTTGTCGATTGAATAAAACCTGGTGTAACAAAGGGTTTGGACGATTTAGAATTGCTGTTAATATCTCTGGTAGTGAGTTTGCTGATGATAACTTTATTGATGTGGTTAGGCTCTCTCTTGAACATACAGGATTAGATCCTGAATTACTTGAACTAGAAGTCACCGAAACAGCCTTAGTCAATGACATGGGTAAGGCTACAGAAACTCTTCATAAGTTAAAAGCCTTAGGTGTTGAACTTGCAATCGATGATTTTGGTACTGGTCATTCATCGTTGAGCTATCTAAAAGAGTTCCCAGTTGACCGTTTGAAAATTGATAAAGCCTTTATCGATCATGTACATGAATCAAAAGCAGACTTAGCCATTGTGAGAACGATTGTAGGTTTAGCCCAAGCTCTTGACCTATCAATTATCGCTGAAGGAATTGAATATAAAGAACAGGCCGATATTTTAAGAGATGAAGGTTGTGATGAAGGTCAAGGCTATTATTTTTCAAAGCCAATGCCAGTGAGTGAATTCGAAGCTTATTTAATACGTGAGTACTCTAATGAAAATTCTGATGAAGAATCTAATCAAGAGTCTATTGAAAATTCCAATGAAACAGAATAGTTAACGAAGAATTAGTACAGAATAAAAAAGGGGCTATTAGCCCCTTTTTTTTGAGGTTTAAGGTGATTCTAAAAAACTCTTTTACCAGCCTGCCAGGTTTGTAGGACTTTAATTTTCCAAATGTCTTTAGGGTCAATCGTAAAGTAATCGTGATCGACTAAAATAAAGTCAGCCCATTTTCCTGTTTCAAGAGATCCTAAGACTTTTTCCTGATGAGCGGCGTAAGCAGCATCTAGGGTAAAGGAACGTAATGCTTCTTCTCTTGTCATACGATCTTCACTACGCCAGCCGCCTTCTGGTTGGTTATCTCTATCTTGTCTTGTTACAGCTGCATGAAGACCGAAAAATGGATTCGCTGGTTCAACAGGGAAATCAGAACCTGAGGCGATGATTACATCTAGGTTAAGAAACTTTCTCCAAGCGTAAGCGCCTTTAAGTCTTTCTTCCCCCACCCTATCTTTAGCCATATTCTTATCAGAAGTGGCATGGGTAGGTTGCATCGATGGAATGACATTGAGTTCTTTAAAACGAGGAATATCCTCTAAATGAACAATTTGTGCGTGCTCAATGCGATGTCTTAGATGCTTATACGCTGGGTATTTACTAAAAATATCGAGCAATAATCGATTACCCTTGTCACCGATAGCGTGACTGTTTACCTGAAAGCCTGCTTTCATAGCTTCAATCGTTAAGGCTTCGGTTTCCTCTTCCGTATGCAGCATTAATCCACTGGTATCAGCTCTGTCAGAATATGGCTTATCAAGCGCAGCACCACGGCTACCTAAAGCACCATCTATTTGTATCTTAACGCTTTGAACTGATAGCCTATCATCAAATAAATTTTTCTCGACTCCCCTATCTAAAGCTTGTTTATAATCAGCAGCGGTGACAGATAACATCGCGTATACCCTGACGTTTAACTGTTCTTTTTTAGCAATAGCCTTAAATGCTTCTATCTCAGCATCTGATACACCAGCATCGTGTACAGAGGTAATGCCTTCTCTTGCAAGAGCCTCGATTGACTTTACAATATAAGCCTCAGTATGTTTACTTGAAGTTTCAGGCGCCTTACTCCAAACTAGATTCATTGCATTGTCGACAAGGATACCTGTCGGGTTACCTTGCGCATCTCTTAAAATTTCACCTCCAGCTGGGTCCAGTGAATTTTTATCTATACCAGCAATTTTCAAGGCAGCTGTATTTACCCAAGTAGCATGACCATCAATTCTATTAAGTACTATGGGTTTACCGGGGGCCACGCGGTCGAGCATTTCAGCATTAGGGAATTCTTTGTTATCCCATAAAACCTGATTCCATCCGCGGCCTGTTATCCAGTCACCTTCTGGGTTTTGCTTAGTAAATTCAACAACTCTTTCAATGGCTTCTTTGGCTGATGTTGTGCCTACTAAATCAACTTTAGATAATGCCCATCCATAACCAAGAATGTGACCATGGGCATCAATTAATCCTGGCAACATGTATTTTCCATTGCCATCAATGAGGGTTAGATCCTTTTGAGTTTCTGAAGCAACTAAGGCCTTAACAGCTTCTTTAGTTAAGGTTTTAACTACTCGACCATCATCATCAACTAATAAAGCATCAAATTGTAATAGCCCATCGTTAGTTGAGGTATAACCATTAATATTATGGAATAAAGAGGAGCCTTGAGCACTGAAACTGATAAAAACACTTATAAAAAATAAAATTAGTTTTTGATGAGCCATAATCTTTCCGATGATTAATTATTGTTGTGACTTGAGAATACCTCTTCTTGAGGAGGTTTAGTACTTAATTATTAAGAGTAAGTGAGAGGATATCAGACAAAAAATTTATAAACTAATCACTCTTGAATTTATTAAACGGAAGGTATTTGTTCTATTAAATATTCAAATTGTTTATTAACATTTGCTGGTAACAATTGATTTTCTGGCAAGATGACTAAGCCCCACAACAAACTAATATATTTGTAGAACCAACACCAAAAATCAAACGTTAAGCTAACCTGCTCGGCCTGATCGCTTCCCATATAGGCTTGTAGTAAATACTGTTTGTCAGTATCACTTAATTCATTGCTAACGCAGATAACCGCTAATTCAAAGAGAGGGTCATTGACAGCTGCGTATTCCCAGTCAAGAAAGCTAAGTTGTGAATAATGATTTATTTGTGATTCTAAAATATTGGCGGCGCAGAGATCGTTATGACAAAGGCAGGGCATGATAGAAGTTTGAAGGTTACTGTAAAGCTTGATTGTCTTTGATAAAAGCCGCTTCTCAATGACTGGAAGTTGCCCATGGCGCTGTTGAATCATTAATCTGTAGTGCCCTAGACGCGCAAGTAAATCCATAGTGGGAAATTCATGATGTGGCAGAGCATGTAATTTCTTGAGAGCTTCGGCTAACCGATTAAGATTGATTGGTTGCTTAAAATTCTCTTTTGTCCAAGCTGTTCCAGCTATCCATTTGCTAAGACGAAAGCTAGGTTGAGCATTTTGAAATAAGACTTCGGGAATTAATTTCAGTCCAGATACCTTTTCCATGATCAACGTTTCTAACTGTCTACTCAGGCCCAAACGCTGAGAATCAGGGGTGTTCAGTCTTAATACATATTGCTCATTATTGAGGCTTATCCAGTAATTTTCATTGGTTATTCCATCACAAAGATAACGAAAATTAAGTTCGCTAGAATCAAACTGGTTATTTTCAAAGACAGGCTTAAGAGATGGAACTAATGATAGTAACCCTACTATTTGATGTTTTAAGAGGCTCATTTGGAATTAAGCTGTCTATGCCATTGCTTGTAACCTTTGAAACAAAGGAGTACATAAAATATGAAAAGTAAGGCTGTGAGATATAAATCGCGTTGAATAAATAAGAAAATACTCACCGAGTCTAAGACGATCCAGTAAAGCCAGTTTTCTAGAATTTTTCTAGTAACCATCCAAGTGCTAACAACGGCTCCCCAAGTGGTGAATGAATCTAACCAAGGGTAGGCAGCATCGGTATTTTTTTCCAGTAGCAATGCTGAACTAAAAACCAATATAGTGATTAAGGAAAGGGCTGCTAGGTGCTTATTTATTGACCAAGATGAAATGCTTATATCAGCGCTAGTATCTTCGTGTTTTCGCCAAAGGACCCAACCATAAAGCGCCATAACGATATAAAAAATTTGTAATCCAGATTCCATGTACAGATTGACATCGAAAAACAGAAAAATATAGATACTGGTGCTAACCAGAGCCGCTGGCCAGCACCAAACGCTTTCTTTGATAACTAATAGTAAATAGGCGACAGCAAATATTACGGCCAGCATTTCCCAGGCGCTTGTCATTTGCCAAGCATCAATAATATAGGATTTTAATTCATCCATATTTAGTTATCTATTCTCAATTATTTATACTTAATTAAGCTTGCGCTAAATTCGGGTTAAGTTCTGCATTGATAAACTTACATACAAAAACCGCCTTGCCATCCTTTGACCAAGAACCTTCCATAGCCTCAGCAAGCAGTGGCATAACGACCGTCGACTCGCCAAATAATTGAGTACTCATGGTATTCGTTATAGCGGTCACTTCAGGATGCTGATTGATTTTATCAATAAAGCTTTTGATGACCGGAATAAATTCATCAGCTAATGGATAACAACTAAGTTCGACACTAATTTGCATTTTCAATCTCCCATTTCGTTTTCTAATTCTTAAGTTGAATTTCTAGTTTTAATTCTTAGTTTAAGGAATGATTAAAATATAAATCTAGCAGTAACACCAAATTGTCTTGGGTTACCTTGATTGGTATAGAGCTTATCTTCCCAGTTTGGCGGTTCATTGGCAAAGAAAAATCCTCGAACGAAGTATTTCTCATCGGCGATGTTCTTGCCCCATAAATAAACGGACCATTGCTCTGCTTCATAACCTAGCTTGATATTTATCAATTGATAAGCCGTTGATTTTTGCTGGTGACTATTAGAATAATAAAAGTCATCTTTACCATCAATTGAAAGTCGGCCAAACCAGCCTTGTTGATTTCGATATTCTGTAGCAAGGGAAAAATTATAAGACGGTGCATGAGCTTGTGCACGACCTACAATTGTTTGATCAACTCCCTCGAGGGATTGTACAGTAGTACTTAAAATACCAAGACTGGCATCAATTTTCCAATCATCTGTCAATTGATATTGAACATCTGTTTCCAAGCCTTTGTTGTATCCACTAGCGGCGTTATCTACAAGGAATATAAAGGTAAGAGGATCAGTCGGATCAATCTGATCTGAGGTACTGATCTGCATGTCTTTCCTATCCATATAAAATAGCGAGGCTGAGAGTAGTAGCTTTTGATCTAAAAAGCGCCCTTTTAATCCAGCTTCATAGTTGATAAGAAATTCAGGGTCATATTCTCTAAAAGCCTCAGGTACTGAAAGACTGAGATTAAAACCGCCTGCTTTGTAGCCTCGTGAAATACTGGTCCAAGTCATAATTCCAGAATCGAGATAATGTCTAAGGGTTATATTGCCACCAATCATATTATCAGTAGGTGAAAAGTTCAGGCCTGAAGAATCTGAATAATCGGCATCACGGCGTTCAAAACGAAGTCCTACAGTCAAATCGGTATGGCTAGAAAAATGTTGAGTAAGCTCACCAAAGACTGCGCTATTGGTGGCATTGTAGGTTGAACCTAGATCACGATATAAAAAACCGTTAAACAGTTCAACAATATCATTATCTTCTTCAAGATCCAGAATGTAGAGTCCAACTAACCAATCAATGCTTTTTTGACTAGCAGAGCTCTGATTATTTGCAGCATCGTCATTTGAAAGAAGACGAAATTCTTGGCTCCAAGTTGCTCGATCCCTTGCAGTATCTGAGGTGAAATCATAGGGACCATTGACTCCCCAACTATCGTCATTGCCCCAATCGCCATCAAAACTATGTTCTATATCTGAATCAGCGAAGGTACTGATACTGATAAATTGTAATGAAGGCATATCTAGAGTAAATCTTGCGGAGCCTGCAACAGAACGTTGACTATCTCTACCGGGCTTATCAGAAAGCGTTGTTAAACTATTATCAATTGCCCAAGAATCATAGCCATTATTTAAATCGATCAAGATGGCGGTGGTCGCGAGTTTTAAGTTATCAGTAATTTGCCAATGTATCTTGCCTCGACTAGTAAACTCATCTCGTTCATTTGTATCGTCAACATTGAAAAAACTGTTGTGTCGAAAACCATCTGCTTGAAATTGTTGCAGACTGAAGAGACCTGTTACAGACTCGTCTTCATTTAGAGCACCGGTGAGCGACATAGCTGAAGACCAGTTATTATCTTCAGCCAGTAAAAACTGTGTTGAAAGTTGATTATCGATCTTGGGATCATTGGTCTTAATATTAATTAATCCAGCCAGAGCATTGGCTCCGTACCGAGAACTTTGAGGGCCTCTTAGTACTTCAATTTGCTGGGTATCAAATAACGTAGCAACCATGCCGATGCCACTAAAATCAATATCGTCAATCATAATACCAACTGACGGATTAG
Source organism: Enterobacterales bacterium (assembly GCA_047618765.1). GTDB lineage: Bacteria > Pseudomonadota > Gammaproteobacteria > Enterobacterales. The sequence goes on from JBLHLI010000016.1 coordinate 14,245, forward strand.
GTGCACCTTCATACTGAGAGCGTTCACCAACACCTCGTATTTGAAAATACCTCGGTCTCGATGTACCACCAGCCCAATTAATATTAGGAATTAAATTGAGCAGTTCTTCAAGGTGCTGCTCGCCAGCATCTTTTATAACGTCATCGGCCAACACAGAAACACTAAACGCAGTATCGGTAATTTTAGCTTCTCGATATTCGGCAGTCACTGTTACGATATTTTCTTGCTCTGAGCCAAGGGCTAATGACGTCATTAGCGAGACGAGACTAGTGGCCAGACATAGACTATGAATTTTTTTCATTCAGATTCTCCAAACGCAATTGTTTATAATAAATTGCTATAAATAATGTGTTTATAAAGGATCTGGAATACTTGTAAGTAAAAGAAGAGACTAATTTGAAATTCCCTTTCCCTACGCCAGTATTAACCGGATCAGGTGCAATGGGTTTGCAAAAATCAGCATCTCAGGTCCAACTGGACCACCCCCAAGGATTAACGAGATTATACAGAACTATCTATAGCTGTTCTACCCCTATATGCATGTTGATAACCAACTGGCAGAATGTATTTAAAACTCATTCAGACAATCTCTATGATATAGTCTTAATCAATAATAAAAAGAGTATGAAATCTGAACAGGCGTAATAGTATGAATAATGACGAATTGTTAACACCAATAGCATGTTTTTACCAACATGCAAAAGCCCAACCAAACAGAGTCGTTTTTCGTCAACCGATTAACGGCGATATAATCGAATACAGCTTCGCCGATGCTTTATTTGAAATACAATGCATGGCATCAAGGCTTCTCGAATTGCCACCAAAAAGCAAGGTAGGCATTATTTCACTGAATTGTGCACATTGGTTAATGGCTGATTTAGCAATTATGTTAGCTGGACACATTAGTGTTCCTATTTATCCCACCGCAGGTACAACAACGGTGGCACAGATCTTAGAACATTCGGGCTGTGCTCTAATCTTTGTTGGAAAAATGCCAGATTGGGAAACTAAAAACTATTTAATTCCTGGAATTATTCAAACTATATCCATGCACCATGAGCATCAAGGTATGGAAAGTTGGTCTGGCGTAACAAGTCGCTACTCTGTAGCTGAATCTTATCCTGACATTGATTTAGATGACATGTCTTCGATTATCTACACCTCGGGTACAACAGGTCTTCCTAAAGGTGTAATGACCAGCTTT
>JBLHLI010000017.1:0-15028 GCA_047618765.1 Enterobacterales bacterium
TGAACTAAATTACTATTTTTTAAACTTTAACCAAGTAAAGGTTTCAACAATTATTGATGAAAATTTCTTTAAATTTAATGTAACTGGAGATGAGAGTACTGGCAACATTACCATTCCAGACTCAGCATTAGAGCAGCCAATAGATATCGATTTACTAACTATAAGAATTAAGGACCAATTTCCAAAGGAAGCAGATGATTCAGTAAATAAAATAACTGAGGACACATTATCTGAACATGAAGATGTGCTTGTGTCTGATTCACAACCAATGCCGCCAATAAAAGTACAATGTCAAGAATGCATTTATAATAACCAAGACTTTGGACCTACATTAATTAATCAAACGCCTATAAAAAATGGTAATTCCTTTACAGTAAATAGAAAGGATAATACTCTTCTTGGTACCAATATTATTGGAGATTGGAGTCGTGATAGTGATGGTAAAGTCTTTACTCAACTTTCTGGTTCATTTGAATCTGAAAACGTAGGTAATCTCTTTAGTATCTTTAATTTAAACTCAGGAATTCGAGATACAAGTATCAAAGTTGAAGGAAACCTTAGATGGCATGGAGATCTCACTCAAATTAACTTTAAGTCATTAACAGGAAAAATGGATATTGATGGTGGTAAAGGTAGCCAAGAATACGTTAGCGATAAAGGAGCCAGAATATTTTCAATTCTGAGTCTAGGCTCTCTTGCTCGTAAACTCACCTTAGACTTTTCTGATTTATTTGAGGACGGTTTCTTTTATACAGATTTAAAAGCTAATGTTGATATTAACAATGGTGTGTTTAGTACAACTGATTTTGAGATAACTGGAACTTCTGCAGATGTAGAGATTATTGGCTCTTCTGATTTTGTCAATAATCACATTGAAAACTGTATTCTTGTTAACCCAGATTTAAGCGCTAGCCTTCCTATATTAGCAGGATGGGCGATAGAGCCTGTAACAGGTTTAGTGGTATTTCTAATGAGTAAGATATTCCAACCTGCATTAAAAGTTGTCACTTCCATTCAATATAAAGTGGAAGGTTCCTTTGAAGATCCTACAATAACAGAGATAGGCAAGTCTGCAGGTACAGCAATTGTTGATAATACCGGTGAAACAGTTGGTCAAACCGTTATCAGACCAGATCCTGAACAACCTAAGTTTAGCTGTGATGGTGCTTTCAATAATTAATATCATCTTAGCCTTAGCTGAGTTAAACTTTCTTCTACTTACTTATTATTAACACTTATTAATACTTATTAACAACAGAGAATCAAAAATAAAATACGATGACTTCAAATATATTACAAACTGTAGAAAGACACTTTCTAGCTCCAGGTGCAATGACACTCAATGATTTGAGTAAAGTGATGCATAGTATATTAGGTAATTCTGTTGATGCAGCTGATTTATTTTTCCAAAGCCATCGGCATGAATCTTGGAGCCTAGAGGACGGTATCGTACGCGATGGAAGTTATAATGCTGATTCAGGTGTTGGGATACGAGCAATGGCAGGTGAAAAAACTGGTTTTGCTTATTCAGAAGATCTTTTATTACCTGCCCTACAACAATCTGCTCTAGCTGCTCGTAGCATTGCAAGAGCTGGTCAAAATGGCACATTACAACCAACAGCTAATAGACAAATTAAATCCCTCTATGAAGATATAGATCCCTTAACAAGCATTCCAGATCAAGCCAAAATATCGCTCTTAGAACAGCTAGATAAATACGCAAGAAAGCTCGACCCCAGAATTATTCAAGTAACAGCGTCACTATCTGGAAGTTACGAGCAAATGATGGTGATGGCTAATGATGGCACATTAATGGCTGATATTAGGCCGTTAGTAAGATGCAGTGTTAGTGTCATTGCCGAACAATCAAATCGCCGTGAACGTGGCTCCTCAGGAGCTGGAGGACGAGAAGATTATAAACGATTTATACTCATTGAAGGCGATAAGTATATACCTTCTGATGAATCGTTTATCTTAGCAAAAGAAGCCGTTGACCAAGCACTCATAAACTTAGAAGCAATAGACGCACCTGCTGGAAATATGACCGTCGTTCTTGGGCCGGGTTGGCCTGGAGTGTTACTCCATGAAGCCATCGGGCACGGTCTTGAAGGTGACTTTAATCGCAAAGGTTCTTCTGCCTTTAGTGGTCGCATAGGTGAAAGAGTCGCTTCTCCCCTTTGTTCTATTGTTGATAATGGTACTTTGGAAAATCGTCGAGGCTCTCTAACCATTGACGATGAAGGCACAGCAACAAATTGTACAATGTTGATTGAAAATGGAATATTAAAAGGCTACATGCAAGATAAACGTAATGCTCGTTTGATGGGACAACAATCAACCGGTAATGGAAGACGTGAATCGTACGCTCATTTACCCATGCCTAGAATGACAAATACTTATATGCTTGCTGGTAACTCAGAACATGAAGAAATTATCAAAAGTGTGAAAAAAGGCATCTACGCAAGTAATTTTGGTGGTGGTCAAGTTGATATAACTTCTGGAAAGTTTGTTTTTTCTGCAAGCCAAGCTTATCTCATCGAAGATGGAAAGATAACAGCTCCAATTAAAGGTGCCACCTTAATAGGCAATGGCCCTGAAGTTCTAACGAAAGTTAGTATGGTGGGTAATAATCTAGAGCTCGATAGGGGTATTGGTGTTTGTGGTAAAGAAGGACAGAGTGTCGCTGTAGGTGTTGGACAACCAACATTAAAAGTTGATGAGCTTACTGTTGGTGGAACAGCGACTTAATCATTGATTTACTGTTTTTTAATTAACCATTAAGTAACTAATGCAGTCACTATCTTAAAGACTTGTCTGGCGATTTGTTTTTTCTTATCTTCTGTTTTGGCAGTATTGTGATTTCTAACCAGTTGTCTAAGGCGTTGCATATCTGCACTAGGATATTGGTTTAAAAACTCGGTTAATTTATCTTTTCCACCTTCAAGTAACCAATCTCTCCATTGCTCTTTTAAGTGAAATGATTGTTTATTCTTTTTATGGCCATTTTCAATATCATCCATTGCTTGAATGATAGGCTCGGGGTCAACGTGTCTCATTAACTTGCCGACATATTTTAACTGACGCTTTAGACCACCATTTTTAGTTATCGTTTTAGCTAGCTTTATAGAATCTATCAAGTTTTCAGGTAATGGAATCTTATTAAGTTGAGAATCTGAAAGTTCAACCAACTTTATACCCAACTGTTGTAAAACTACCATTTCCTTTTTAACTTCAGTTTTACTGATTTCTTCAAGCTCTAAATCAATAGACTTTTTATTATCTGACACTTTTGCGACCTTAAATTATATAATTAAGATAAATTAAACAGTTGTTCTTGAGGCAACTATACACTATCAACTAGCATTATGTTGCATCAGTCGATATAGTCTCAACTATAAATTTATCTTTGGAGATAATAACTCAATGACCACAATAAAGTCTGATGATTTAGATATTGAGCTTGAAAAAAGTTCCATGTCTAAATTGATAGAGAACATTCTTCTTGAAGCGAAACAATTAGGTGCTACTTCAACAGAAGTCGCTGTAAGTAAACAAAGTGGTCTGTCAGTTAATGTCAGAAATGATGATGTTGAAACTGTGGAATTTAACCGAGATTGTGGTTTTGGTATCACTGTGTACATTGGCAAACGGAAAGGTAATGCTAGTACCTCTGATACTAGTGCTAGTGCTATCACTGCAGCAGTCGAAGCTGCAGTATCTATCGCCAAACAAACATCCGAAGATCCTTATGCAGGTTTAGTTGATGCTGAATTAATGGCAACTGAAATAAAAGATTTACAACTTGATCATCCCATGGGCATTACACCAGAAAAAGCCATAGAACATGCGCTTAATGCCGAACGTGAATTACTTAGAACCGATAGCAGAATAAAAAGTAGTGATGGTACAACCTTCGCCAGCCACAGAGGAATACGAATGTATGGTAATTCCCATGGATTTCTTGCTGGCTACCCCACAAGTCGCCATCTGCTCAGCGCAGTCGCTATTGCAGAAGACAAGCAAGGAATGCAACGCGATTATTATTATACTATCGCAAGAAATGCGAAGAACCTCTTGGCGGATGAATTAACCGGTAGAATGGCAGCCGAGCGGACTGTGTCAAGACTAGGCGCCCAATCAATTCCAACCGGTGAGTTTCCAGTCATACTATGTCCTGAGATTGCAGCAGGATTTTTTGGTCATTTTATCAATGCCATAAAAGGCGGTAATTTATATCGCAAATCATCATTTTTACTTGATCAACTTGGTGAAAGAATATTTCCAGAGTTCATTAACATCAAAGAAGATCCTTATATATTAGAAGGTCTTGCAAGTGCTCCTTTCGATGCAGAGGGAGTCGCTAGTCGTAAACAGTATTTTGCCAAAAATGGCATACTTGAAAACTATGTTCTAAGCAGTTATTCAGGTAGACGCCTCGATATGGAAACAACGGCAAATGCAGGTGGTGTTCATAATCTATTTGTTAGTAATTCAGCCTTAAGCTATCAACAGTTACTGGATAAAATGCAAAACGGTCTGCTAGTCACTGAAGTTATGGGACAAGGCGTAAATATATTAACTGGAGATTACTCAAGAGGAGCTAGTGGATTTTGGGTTCAAAATGGCGAAATTCAGTTTCCAGTAGAAGAAATAACCATTGCTGGAAATTTGAAACAAATGATGTCTAATGTTGTTGCTGTTGGAAACGATTATGACCAGAGGCTGTCAACTCAAACTGGTTCTGTGTTACTTGAATCGATGACAGTTGCTGGTAATTAAGCTATCTAGGAGTTTGATAATAAGTTGAGGCAGTTGAGATAATTGATTGGGCTGAGCAAGCTTGGAAGAGAAAGTTGTATAAACTTATCATAGTTCCTATCAAAGAAGGTGCTCTTTTATCAGGCTTTAGTTTCAGGTTAGTATCAAAGTAGCTAATCCAAGAAATGCAATTAACCCAACCACATCGGTAATCGTTGTTAAAATAACGCCACCCGCCAAAGCAGGGTCTATATCCATCTTTTTTAACATCAAAGGAATTGCAACGCCTGCAAGACCAGCGACTGTCATATTAACTGCCATAGCCGCTGCAATAATGATTCCTAGTTGTAGATCATCCATCCAAAAGCCAACCACTGACGCTATAACAACAGCCCACATTAAGCCATTGATTATGCCCACCACGAGTTCTTTATAAAGCAGCCAACGTGAATTACTTTCACCTATCTGCCCAAGTGCAATTGCTCTAACCATCAGAGTTAACGTTTGAGTACCTGCAATACCTCCCATACTAGGAACAATGGTCATTAGTATGGCAACAGTGGCTAACTTATCGAGAATAGGTTCAAAATAGCTTGATACCGAGGCAGCTACTACAGCGGTGATTAAATTTACCCCAAGCCAGAGAGCACGTCTTCTGGCACTGACGACAATAGGTGCAAAGGCATCTTCATCCTCACTTAGGCGCCCCATATTCATTAATGAGTTTTCAGCATCTTCGATAATAACATCGACAACATCATCAATTGTAATACGACCAAGAAGCTGGCCAGCATCATTAATCACAGGAGCTGAGAGTAAATCATAACGTTCGAAAACTTTAGCAACTTCAGCATCAGATTTTTTTACATTGATACTATGAAACCCTTCGGACATCACAGAGTCAATCGATAAGTCTGGAGCACTAATTACCAAGTCTTGAAGGGCAATAATACCCTTAAAAGAGTCATTACGATCAACCACATACAAGATGTCAGTATTTTCGGGAAGTTCAGCGCGTACTCGTAGATAACGCAATACAACATCGACAGTAACATCTGGCCTGACAGTTACGGTGTCAGTATTCATTAAGCCGCCAGCACTGTCTTCAGGATAAGCTAACGCCGTTAGGACTCTTTGTTGATCCTGGGTATCCATTGAATGGAGTACCTTATCACTGAGTTTATCAGGCATATCACCAAGAATATCAGCGAGGTCATCGGTATCGAGCCCCGATAGAGCAGTGGCTAATTGCTCAGGTTCCATTTCACTAGCGAGTTGGTTTCTAATATCATCGCTTAGAGCTTCAAGAATTTCACCTTTCTCTTCCTCCTCAATTAACTTCCATAAAAGAGCACGAGCTTTAGGAGGAGATGATTCAAGTAGATCGGCAATATCATTGGCAGAAAGTTGCTGAAGAAGAACTCTAACTCTTGCAAATACACCACTTTCTAGAGCGTCATTAACGGTCTGTAGCTGAGACTGGATTACTTCATGTTCCAGGTGTTGATGCATAGTAAACTCGATAGTTAGAAATTTTAAGGCGTATTAACCAATATAGCTTATAACAAAATAATAAATGTTATTTACCTAACTGATGAAATTATATAGTTTCAAAAGTCTCATCCTAAGTTTAGTATGTTACCAAGCGATAGACCAGTTTAATAATATATAACACCTAGGTGTTATTTTAATCGTCAAATTCATCAAATCCAGCTTCGATAAAACTTACCATTGCTTTTACAGCCTTATCAGCTTGATGCCCTTTGGCAGATACGCATATCTCCGTACCCTTGGAAGCCTCAAGTAGCATCAATCTAAGCATATCATTAGCATCAGATTCACCTTTATCAGTTGATAAGGATATTTCACATGAAAATTGTTGTGCTAATTGAACAATGGCTGAAGCCGAACGGGTATGAAGCCCATGTTTATTGACTATTATACAGCAGTTTTTTATAACAGAACTGTTAGTGTCAGACATATGAGAGATACCCTTATTGAAAATAATTATTGGGTGATTGACTAATATACTCAGCTAATTAAAAAAGAGAATCTAGCTCTCTATGTCTTATAGTAACCTTAGTACGTTCTTTTTGGAAATGATGAGCTAATTGTTCAGCTATATAGACTGATCGATGTTGACCACCAGTGCAACCGATTGCTACTGTCATATAGCTTCTGTTGTCAGTTTCAAAACGAGGTAGCCAAGTATGTAAGAATACTTTTAATTGCCAGAAAAACTCTTGGACCCTTGATTGTTCTTTCAAAAAATCAATAACGGGTTGATCACGACCGCTGAAACCTCTAAGTTCTTCATCCCAATGAGGATTAGGTAAACATCTCGCATCAAAAACAAAATCTGCATCCGGTGGAATTCCATATTTATAACCAAAGGATACAAACAATAAATCAAGACTTGCTGCTCCACCAATCACTCGAGATTTAATTAAATCTCGAAGTTGATGTACATTTAAACGACTAGTATCAACATTTAAATCTGAAGCTAGTGCAAGAGGATCAAGCAATTCTTTTTCCTTACTTATTGCTTCCCTCAATGATATACCATCCTGAGTTAGGGGATGCCGTCGTCTCGTTTCACTAAACCGTTTTAAGAGTGTTGCATCATCAGAATCGAGGAAAATAACCTCCACTACATTGCCATCAGCAACCAATTGCTTATGTATTTCAGAAAAATGGTCCAACTCGTGAGGTAAACCTCTTGCATCAATACTGACTGCAACAGTATCTTCATGTAGTTTAACTTTCTCTACCAATTGTAAAACCATCGACAACGGTAAATTATCTATGCAATAAAACTCTTGGTCTTCAAGTGCATGTAAAGCTACTGTTTTACCTGAACCAGAACGGCCACTAAGGATAATTATTTTCATTAAGTATTGTCCATTAGCTAGCGTCCATCGTTAATTTACTATTATGAATATAATCTGTAATTTCTTTTTCAGACTTCAAAGCTCTAATTCCATCAAGCCAGGTATCAGCTTCACAAAGTCTCGCTATAGAGCTAAGAAGGTGTAGATGTTGATCACAATTTTGTTCTGGAACGAGAAGTGCAAAAATAATATCAACCTGCTGCTCATTGTCTTCAGAGTACTTAATCTTTTCATCAAGTACTAATATTACCGCTTTTACTGAGTCTACATTAAGTTTGCAATGGGGAATAGCCACTCCTTTCCCGATATAGGTTGAGCCCAATCTCTCTCTAGAATTTAAACAATCCAAAACTCGGGAAAATGTGGGTCCAGAATCAGTTGTTAATAATCCTGCCACTTTTTCAAAGAGTTTCTTTCTATTAACTAAATCGCTAAAGCGATGCACTGTTGAAAGTTCTAAAACTGACTGTAGTTCGCTCATTATATTTAACATCTTCTCTGTTATCAGGGATAAATTTACAGGATTAGGTGGCTATATCATCAAGTAAATTATCGTCTCAGCAATTTCTCTTTATGCTTAATAACTTGCCTATCAAGTTTATCGACGAGTGAATCAATAGAGGCATACATATCCGTCGCCTCTGCATTTGCAAAAATTTCACCACCATTAAGATGCATATTAGCTTCTGCAATTTGGCGCAACTTTTCAATACTTAGAATAACGTGAACATTATTTATATGATCAAAATGACGTTCAAGCTTTCCAAATTTTTCATTAACGTAGGATCTTAGGGATTCGGTAATATCAACATGGTGTCCAGTAAGATTTATTTGCATGTTTTATTCCTTCTACTTTGATTTTAAAGATTAAAGAAGTGTCTTTCTCTCATTTGACGGAGGGATTGACATAGCTTCTCTGTATTTAGCAACAGTACGACGGGCCACTTTAATTCCTTGATCTTCAAGAATAGTAGCTAGTTTACTGTCACTTAATGGTTTACTTGTTAATTCTGCTGCGATTAATTTTCTTATTAATGCTTTAATTGCTGTTGATGAACACTCACCACCTGTTGAAGTTGCAACATGACTGGAGAAAAAATATTTAAGTTCAAATATTCCACGAGGTGTATGCATAAACTTTTGGGTTGTAACCCTAGATATTGTTGATTCATGCATCTCAACCTGTTCTGCGATGTCAGCCAAAACTAAAGGTCGCATTGCTTCTTCACCATATTCAAAAAAGCCCAACTGATAATTGACTATGCATTTTGTGACATTTAACAAGGTATCATTTCTACTCAATAGGCTTTTGATAAACCATCTTGCTTCCTGAAGATTATTTTGCAAAAAAGTATTGTCAGGTGAGGTATCAGCACGTTTAATTAAATTGGCATATGATTGATTAATTCTAATTTTAGGCGCTGACTCAGCACTTAGTTCAACCACCCATTGTCCTTTCTCTTTATAAACATAGACATCTGGAGTGACATATTCAGCTACATTAGATGAAATACTGTCGCCCGGCCTTGGATTTAAAGATTGAATTAATCGCATAGTACATTTGAGTCGTTCTTCACTAAAGCGAGTTTTGCGTAATATCAATTTGTAATTACGAGCACCTAACTCTTCGAAGTATTCTTTTATGATCATTTCTGCATCTAGAAGTTCAGGTGTTTTATCGTCAAATTGTGCAAGTTGTACTAAAAGACATTCTGCTAAATCACGGCTAGCGACACCTAGCGGATCAAAGCGTTGAATTCGACGCAGTACAGCAATTATTTCATTTTCTTGCTGAAGTAGATGCTCTGCAATAAGCTCTTCATCGTTTGTTTCAGCATCGGGCATGACATTGTCACCAACACTGAGTCGGATGTCGTCTAGGGAAGAATTTAAATAACCATCATCACTCACAGAATCAATGATAGCTGTAGCGATAACCATATCTCTTTCAGTAAAGGGTGTTAACTGCATTTGCCAAAGTAAATGGTCTTGCAATGATTCAGTTATAGAGCCTTGGAATTCAAAATTCTGGTCTCTATCAGCATTATTCTGAGTACCACTAGATGGAGGTGCGGCATCCCAATCATCCCACTGGGTATCAACGGGAAGATCCTTTGTTACCGCCTCTTTAGAGAGGGCATCATGGATATCAATGGTGCTTTGATGAGGATCTTCATCATAATTTTCAGTTGATTCATTCGTGGTAGTAGAATCAGGGGTATTTTGGTCTGTTGCTTGCTCTTGATCTGCTGAAATATCATCTTCGGTTGATTCTAGTAAAGGATTAGCCTCCAGTGCTTCCTGGATTTCAGCCTCAAGTTCAAGGCTTGAGAGTTGCAATAAACGAATAGCCTGTTGCAACTGAGGCGTCATGGTCAGTTGCTGTCCTATTCTAAGTTGAAGAGAGGGTTTCATTGACAATTTACTGAATAAATTCAGCTAAATTTATGTCCTTTTATTTATAATAAATGATAAAAGATTGATATTAACTAATATGAATCACTATACTAATTTTAGCCTACTATTCTCACTCTGCCTAATAAGAAACAAAGAATAATTAAAAAATATTTAGCATTTGATTAATTTATAACCGAAAGTTCTCACCTAAGTAGACATCTCGTACTTTCTTGTTGGCTAAAATTGCCTCAGAACTTCCTTCTGCGATAACCTGTCCTTCCTGAACAATGTAAGCATGCTCACAAACATCCAGAGTTTCCCTAACATTATGATCAGTTATGAGCACACCTAAACCTCGATCCCTTAATTGTTTAATAATATTCTTTATATCACTAACCGAAATAGGGTCTACGCCAGCAAAAGGTTCGTCTAATAATATAAATCGTGGAGATGTTGCTAAAGCCCGAGCAATTTCTACTCGTCTTCTCTCACCTCCGGAAAGACTCATGCCACTACTATCTCTTATGTGGGTAATATTAAATTCTTCAAGTAGGGACTCTAAAGCTTGATGTCTAGACTCTACATCCAGATCTTTACGCATTTCAAGAATGGCTAAGATGTTATCACTGACAGATAGTCGTCTAAAGATAGAGGCTTCTTGAGGTAAATAACCAATTCCTTTTCTTGCTCTCTCATGCATAGCGAGTTCAGTTACATCCTCACCATCTAAAAATATACTGCCCTGATCGGCTTCAACTAGGCCTATAATCATATAAAAGGATGTGGTTTTACCCGCGCCATTTGGCCCAAGCAAGCCTACAATTTGTCCAGGTTTAACCTCAAGACTGACATTTGATGTTACCCATTTGTCACCGTATCGCTTAGCGAGATTTTCTACTTTAAGTGTCATTATTTAATTACTGTCCTTTTCTTCCTCGGGTGTATATTTATAACTTGGCCGAGAGTTACCATTACCTGTCGCCGATATTTCACCCGTTAAAGTATTGTATTTTATTTCATCTGCAGAGAATGTTGTTTCACCATCTTGGACTGTCGCCTGAGTTAAAATAGCGATATTATTAGCTGATTCCCATTGCATGTGTTTAGCATCAATGTAGATGATTCTCTCTACTATTTGATGTTTAAACTTTACAGGGCTTCCTTCTGCACTGAGCTCTGAAGGTTTTTGCTCTTTAAATAATAATTGAAGTTGTTCAGCTGCAACTTCAAATTCAACATTTTGGGATTGTTGAGTAATAACGACATTTCCCTCAAATTCCATTTGTTCCGAAGAGGGTATATAAACCAGCTGATTTGCCTTGGCAAACATGGTTGACTGTTCAAGAATTTGCTTAAAATTAACTGGATTACCGCTTATTACAAATTGTTGCTGTTGTTTACTTTTTGTAGTCTTTACTTCTGCTGATTTACCCGTAATTAATATTTTGACATGGTTCAGTAAAACATTACCGTCTAATCGACTTAATTCAGTTTGGGGATTACTTGAAAGAACATCAGCACTGATATTCAATCCATATTTATCGTAATGAATATTAACCTTGTCTTCTAGATTTAGCTGTTCTGATTTAACATCCATTTGTAGCTTGTTAGCGTTAAATGTTCCTTGCTCAGAATTACCGATAATTTCTTTATCAGTCCAAATACTTTGTTCAACATCGTTATAAGATAATTCTGTTGTGGTAATTTTTAATGTTTGCTTATCATTTTTATCGGAAACTAATAACACAACATCGTTGGAAAGTTTAAGAGCATGCTTACTGTCGATAAGTAAACCATTCGTCGAAGTAATTTGTTTTGTCCCACCATCTTCACCATAAATCAATATACTCGGTGCATCCAATAGAGCGTACTGATTATTTTTATTTAAGCTTTTTATATCTAGGCTGGCTTCTTCAATATTTTCGGCATCTAAATAATGAGATAGTCTTTCTGTCGTAATAAAAGACGCTAAGCTACCCTCTTTATTATATTGTCTGATCTCCAATTTTTCTGTATAAAAATCAGGTGTGTTTTCAGTGCCTACAATTTCTGTAGCACTGATAACGTTTAGTTGTTCTTCTTGAAAACTTGCATTTAAGAACCAAATAAGAATGAGTACGATGGTAACATTTAAAATACGAATCATTGTTGCCAATATCCATCATGAATGTTTTCAAGCAAACCTTTTGCATCTAATATTAGATCTGCCACATCACGAGCAGCACCGTAACCACCGTCATTGAAGGTTATCCAATCAGCTTTTTCTCTAACAAAAAAATGTGCATCAGCTACTGCAATACCTAAACCAGAGCGTTTCATTAACGGCAGGTCAGGTAGATCATCTCCCATATAAGCAACTTGATTGGGTTGAAGTTCTAGCTCGTTTAAAAGCTCTTCATAAGCTGCAATTTTGTTCTTTTGGCCCTGATAGACATGAGTAATTCCAAGTTCAGTCATGCGTCTATCTACGATGGTTGAATTTCTTCCAGTAATAATAGCAATCTCAATATTAGATTGTTGTAGCAATTTAAAGCCAAGCCCATCTTTAATATTAAAAGCTTTCAATTCAAGGGTTGAATTATCAAGATAAACTTCGCCCTTTGTTAATACACCATCAACATCACAGATCAATAGACTGATATTTTTTGCTAATGATTTAATATCGCTTTCTTCCATCTGAACTCCATAATTCGATTAATTAAACTACGCCGGCTTTTAAAAGATCGTACATATTAATAGCCCCTATTGGTTTATTATTAACATCCGTTATAACGAGGCCACCGATCTTATTATCTTCCATAACCTTTAATGCTTCAAAGGCTAATGTACCTTGTTTAATTGTAGTACAATTTTCGGTCATGACATCAGAAATGGAGGTATTTAAAATATCAACTTTAGCTTCAATGGTACGACGTAAATCACCATCTGTGAAAATACCCGCAAGTTTTCCTTCATCACTAAGTATAGTAGTCATGCCGAGTCTTTTTTGAGTCATTTCAATGAGTGCATCACTAATTAGTGTGGAACATTGCACCGATGGAAAGTTTTCTGCTTGATGCATTATGTCATCAACATATAATAACAATCTTCGGCCTAAGCTACCCCCAGGATGTGAAAGTGCAAAATCATCCTTATCAAAGCCTCTTGCTGTTAATAATGACACCGCCAAAGCATCTCCCATAGCAAGAGCAGCCGTAGTACTCGCTGTAGGAGCTAAATTAAGAGGGCAAGCTTCTTTTTCGATAGATACTCTAATATGCACAGAACTATTTTCAGCCAGTGTAGAATCGTCAAATCCACTCATTCCAATTAGAGGTACGCCCAGTCGTTTAATAACGGGTAATATTCCAATAATCTCACCAGTATTACCTGAATAAGAGATAGCTAACACAACGTCTTGAGCTGTGATCATACCTAAATCACCATGACTTGCTTCACCAGGATGCACAAAAAATGCAGGAGTACCGGTACTGGCCATAGTTGCGGCAATCTTACGACCTATATGGCCTGACTTACCCATTCCTAGCACAACAACTCTGCCTGTACAGGCTAAAATAAGTTCACAGGCTTCATTAAATGATTGTTCAAGGTTTTGCAACTGATAAGTAATTGCGTCAGCTTCTATGCGAAGTACCGCTTTCGCAAGTGAAGTAAAATCATTTTTATCTTGCATTAATATTTTCCATAGACCTCTAGTAAGAAATTGATTATCCCAGATTAATCTACATTTTTCTTACATTAATTATAAATTTTACTTAATTCAGCATTAATCTCCAAGAATAGAGGAAATTAACATGTATTTAGAAGGTGGATTTTGAGCAGATTACTTACTTTGAAACTAATAGTTATGAAACTAATTGCTATACAATTAAAAAGTTATTGCATTAATAGAAAGCTGATATAGACGGCAAATAATACTCCACCTTCTAATCGGCTAATTCGTCCTGGTCCTTTAAAACCATATGCCATGATAAACATCACAAAGCATAGAAACATCATCAATAAATATTCAGTATACAAAACTGATGGAAGGATAGGAGCTGGCCTGATAAGACCAACAATGCCAAGAACGGCAAGTAAGTTAAATATATTTGAGCCAATAACGTTTCCGATAGCTAACTCATGTTCACCTTTCAAAACTCCAGCAACTGAAGCTGCGAGTTCAGGAAGTGAAGTACCTAGAGCAACAATAGTCAGACCAATAGTAAAGTCACTAACGCCAAACTGCTGGGCTATTCCAGTTGCACCGTTAACTAATATTTGAGAGCTAACCGGCAATAAAATGAGACCAATCACTAACCAAATGGATGCCTGTTTGTTTGACATACTGTCAGGTAATTCTTCAAGCATTTCTTCTAGCATGATATCAGTGTCAACTCTTGAACGTAAACCGAGTTTAATTAACCAACCCAGGTAAACAAACATACCAGTAACCAAAACGATGCCATCAATGAAATTTAAGTATAGATCAGATATTGCAACTCCAGCTACAAACCCTACCGCAAACAGAACAGGGAACTCTCGCCTCAAGATATTGGAATCAACTTCTAAAGGTGTAATTAAAGCTGTAACACCTAACACTAATGCGATATTGGCGATATTGGAGCCGATAGCATTACCGATAGCTAATCCTGAACTATTACTCAGACTTGCTTGGACAGAGACAAAAATTTCAGGAGCTGAGGAGCCCATGGCAACAATCGTCAATCCAACGATTAAGGGAGATACACCAAAGTTTCGAGCAATAGCAGATGCAGCATCGGTAAAACGATCTGCGCTCCAGACAAGCAGTGCTATTCCAATGAAAATTAGTGCAAAATTCAACAACATGGATTGATTTCCGATTAATACCTTTTAACTGATAAACACTATATGAAAAGCTCTTTATATAACACTACGCTAGAAAGAGGTTTTAAATAAGTTAAAAATTGTAATAATTCCTAAATAATACCTAGATCAAGAATTATATATCTAAAAACCGC
>JBLHLI010000018.1:0-14926 GCA_047618765.1 Enterobacterales bacterium
CCTGATCTACCGATGATTCTGCCCACACGCGACCACCATGTCTCGCTGCAACACGCTTCACTGTTGCTAGCCCAATACCTATTCCCTGAAAATCACTAAGTTTATGTAATCGCGTAAAAGGCGAAAATAAATTCTCTGCTAGATTCATATCAAAGCCTGCACCATTATCTTCAATAATATAAATTCTTTCGCCCTTACATTTTTTTCTCGAAAAGCGAATCACAGCTTTTTCTCTATTGGCACTGTACTTCCACGCGTTATCAATGACATTATTGATCAATAATTCAACCAAACCCGCATCGCATAATGCCACCATGTTTTTCTGTATCTGTAGACTGACCTGTCGATGTTGATCCTTTTCTTGTAAATTAGCTAAGGTATTGCTCACCATCTCACTTAGATTTACCTCAGTTAATGTCAACTCTGTATTGGTGGATCGAGACAAGACAAGGAAGCTATCAATCATGGCATTCATCTCACTTGAGCATGCCTGCATGCGGGATAAATAATGCTCGCCCTGCGAATCTATCTTACCGGTATATTTGAGTGTGAGGTTGTTTCTAAAACCATCTATTCGTCGTAATGGCGCGCGTAAATCGTGGGAAACTGAATAACAAAAAGCATTTAATTCTTTATTTGCGGCCTCTAATTCATTGGTACGTACCCTTACTCGATGCTCTAACTGCTCATTTAGCAAGCTAACCTCTGCTTCTGCTAACCTACGCGCGACAATATCCTTTTTTAACTGTACATTCACAGTCCTTACATCTTCATAAGCCTGCAGTAAATCTGCTGTCATCGCATTATAAGCGCTGACTAGATGATCTAACTCATCGCTTACTTTTCGAGTTCTACGCGACAGCCTTAATTCCGTAAACGGCGCCTGTAAATTCACATTTTTTAAGAAATGTTGTATCGCAATAATATGACGCGTCACTAAACGATAAAAAACAAAGAGAATGAAAAAAGACACCAAAAATGTTTTGATCCCTTGCACTAACATAATGGTTAAGGCTTTATTAATTAACCGTTGGTACACCGCACTTAAGGATACCTCTACCGATAAAATGCCCACAACAAAGGTGTCACCGCCTTCCTCATGGTTTAAATTATATTCTCGCTTAATACCATTAGGCTCGCTAAGGCCTTTTTCTAGTATAATAGGCGCGCTCACATTTTGAATTTCTTTTACCACTACTCGCTGCACATTCGGCAACTGCTTAATACCCTCTAACTGGATATGTAATTGCTCCCGATCTACATTCCACAAGCTGGCTTCTATACTGCGAAGATAAGAACTTTCAATATCAACAAAGCGACTATCAATAGCATTTAGTTCCTGCTTATAATCAACGTATAACTGCACACCACTTAATACTACCGTCACTAAACTGCTATAAAAAAGAATCCATAGTAGTAGTGTTTTGCCTATGCTTTTTTTACCAGAATAATACGACATTATTGTTTTAATAAATTTCGAACAGATTCTCACATAGACCTCAACATTAGTATGTCCATAAATTGTCATCTGCTATTTTTTTCAAGGTCACATCTAACCGCATAGATTTAATGGCTTGGTTAATTTCATCCATATAACGTAAGTTCTTCGATTCTTTAGAGCACTGCAGATAAATAGGATCTACACTCAATACTAACGGCTTGCCTACTATTTCGTTGATTCCCATTGCCTTTGCCAAATGCATAATAGTGGGCACTGCCCCAGCAACCGCATCTAAGCGTCCATGGGCTATCTTTCTTAAGCCTGCCGCATAACTAGCATCCAACTGTTTATTCAACCGCTTATCACTCATAAACTTACCTTCTTCCATCAACACTTTCCCAACCGAGATAGTCATGCTATATAGATCTTCGTATGTATGCAGTGGCAGGCTTTTTTTAGCCACAACCCCCATCGGAAGGTCAAAGACTTTCTCACCCAGAACAGTGATTTCCGCTCGTTCTTTTCCTGAAATTATCATAGTACAGTCTTGCCTGCCGGACTGTAGCTCTCGATTAATACGATCAAGTGACAAAGGCGCTAGCGTCATTGTAATATGATGCCCCGTTCGTCGCTCAATTTCTCGCACGAGATCAGGAAAAACGCCTAAGAATTTATTTTTCTCTTTATTAACGTACGCCCAAGGTGCTACATCTACTGTAATGAACTGGAGGTCTTCGGCGTAAGTATATGGAGATATTATAAAAAAACTTATCCATACCGCTCGACTCAGACGCTGCCAACAAGCTATAAAGTTTATTCTCTTTGTTAAGACGACTATCCCGAGACTAGAAAAAACCATAACAACTCCGCTTATGAATTCCGTTTAATTATTTTTGCTAATGTTCCATCAGACTTAATTGATTTTATCGCCTGATTAAGCTTATCTAGGTGTTTTAAATTTTTAGATTTTTTTGAACACTGTAGGTGAATAGGCTCTTGCTTTAGCACTAATGGCTTACCTAAAAGATAATCCATACCTTCCATCTTGGCCAAATATTGTATTGTCGAAATTGCTCCAGCAACAGCGTCAAGACGGCCATGCTGAATTTTTCTTAAACCAGTACTATAGTCTACATCAAACTCCATATTTAATTTTTTATCATCCATAAATTGCCCCTCTAAAGATAACACCTCATGTACAGATATAGTCAATTTATATAAATCTTCATATTTATCTAGACGAACATTTTTATTCGCAATAACCCCCATAGAATGATTAAATAGAACTTCACCAAGAACAATAATATCCTCTCTTTTTTTTTGAAGAATAACCAGCGTACAGTCTTGCCGCCCCATCTCCAGCTCGCGATTAATACGAGAAAAGCCAAAGGAAGACAGTGTGATTTTTATAGTAAAACCTGTACGTTTTTCCATTTCAGCAACCACATCAGAAAAAATACCTATGTAGCCATCTGAACTGTCATCGTAGTATGCCCAAGGCGCAACTTCTAAAGTAATAAACTTTAACTCAATAGCACTTACACAGACCGGAACCATTAATATAGTAAATATTATTAACTTAAAAAAATGCATTAAAACTTGTTACCATATAAAAGTTTAAATATCGGGAATCTATTGATAACTCAATTTCATAATAAAAATTCAAGTATACACATGACTACCAATAATGGTTTTTTATTATGCGATCCAATACCAAATCGTCCCTAATCAACTTTATCGCTAAATTTAGGTCGCTCATGTATCGAATGTTTTTTGATCTCTTAGAACATTGTAAATATATAGGTTCGAGACTCAACTGCAATGGCTCCCCTAGCAAATCACTTACACCTTCATTTTTAGCTAAAAGTTTTATAGTAGGAATTGTTCCTGCAATTGCATCAAGCCTACCATGCAAGATCTTTTTTAATCCCGTTTTATAACTCTTATCAAACTCCTTCTTCAAATTACTATCATTAGTAAATCTATCTGTTATCTTTAACGATCTAAGTACGGATATAGTTAATCCATACAAGTCTTCATATTTATCTAAATCAATACCTTTACGTGCAACAACACCAAGTGGAATATTAAATACTAACTCACCAAGAGTAGCTATCTCACTCCGCTCTTTTTCTGATATCAAAATCGTACAGTCCTGCCTTGCCGTTTGCAACTCACGATTAACGCGAGCATAGGGTGTTAACGTAATCTTAATACTATGCCCTGTGCGTCTCTCAAGTTCACGTACGAAATCAGGGAAAAAACCTTCATAAGTTTTTGATCTCTCATCAAAGTAAGCCCAAGGGACAGCCTCCATACTAATCAAACTTAAATCTGCAGAACGAGTATCAAAAGAAAACATAAAAAAAACTAAAAACAGATTTACTCGCATACTTTTATAGAAAATACTCATTACAACCTCTTTAATAGTGCCCCACTTTGCAAAACCACAAAAAACAACATCAAATGCTGGCGTCTTTTTCCTCATTAAAGATGTTTACAAGGTATTCCTCTATGCAAATGTGATAAATATTGTAAATATAACAAATCATCATTTGTTCAAAAATCACTCAGCATTTACATACTTAACCATTCAGAGGAACTACTTATGATAAACAAAACACTCCTTGTCGTCTCAGACAAATTTCATCATTTTGCCACTCGAAAAGATGTTATCACTATATCCGAACTTTATAGCCTACTAAACTCAGAAAAAATTATTTTTCAAAAACTAACAAAAACACTGTTAATACCAGGACAAGGTTTTAGCGAAGAATCTATCAACAATATCAAGCTTTTGGCACATTCATCTCTTAACTCAGCACATTTTAATTTCAGCATGTGGAACAACATGCCAAAACGCGCTTCAAAACAAATAACGCACAAGTACAAAAATGAAAACATCTTAATTTCCGAGCCTCAAAGGCAGTCAAATGATACATTTAGCATGAACATCTTAATCAATGAAAATTGTGAGATGATGCAAGATCATCAGACTGGCTTACATGTACAAGGTATATTGCTACTTGAAGCATCAAGGCAGGGATTTTTAGCTATTTTCGAAAAATTTTTCTCTGTAGAATCTGCTGGGAAATTATACTTTATCTTTAATAGTTTACATGTAAACTACAACCGTTTTGCCTTTCCTTTACCTGCAACACTAGCGGTATCCATACGTGAACTAGATCTCTGTAACAGTAAAAAACAACGTGCCGTAATGGATATGAGAATCATGCAATGTGGAAGCAGTTCCGCTTCATTTTCTTTAGATATGACAATGATGGCAAGTACGCGCATTTCCTCTATGGAATCTAAACTTGCTACTCAATCGTTAAATGATCACATAAACTACCTACTCAATGAACAAGTATTTAACGAGGTTGCCAATGCTTAATTTTTGCACACTCCCCAAAACCCACTATGCCTTTTTTGATGTGGATGAAACTCTCATTTCAATGAAGAGCATGTTTAGTTTTATGGCTCTATATTTCGCTCACTACCCCAACCCTACGCTAGAACACTCTTTTCATCAAACGATGAAAAAAGAAAACATCCCTAGGGAAGTTAAAAATGCTAACTATTATCATTTTTTCCGTTCTTTCCCTGTCTCTAACATTAGGGCCATCTGCCAACTATGGTTTGAGGAAAACGCCGTCAACAACACTGGTTTTTACCACCAAAACATCCTTCAGCAACTAAAACAACATCAAACCCAAGGTACTGAATGCGTACTTGTCTCTGGTTCGTTTAAACAATTATTGCAACCTATCGCTGATGATTTGGGTATTGAGCATATCCTATCGACCAATTTAGAGCATGATGGATTGACATTTACTGGTAATATTATTCCACCTCAAACCATCGGGGCTGGAAAAGCAGCTGCCATCAGCGCATTTTTAACCATTCAACAGTCCAACCCAATGGAATGTTTTGCCTACGGAGATGACATTTCGGATGTGCCCATGTTAGCACTTGTCGGCCAACCACGAGCGGTTAGTGGCGAAGGGCGCCTAGAAGAATACGCACACAATCTAAGCTGGGAGGTTATTAAACCCAACTAAGCATAAACATTACAATAACAATTAATCTACATTAGAAGCAATCAACAAAGGATAAAAAAATGAATATTGACCTACTGATTTTATGCACTGTCATTTGCGGTTATGGTTTATGGTTTTCACTGGCGGTACTGAATAATATTGCTGACTTTCAAACTAACCGCTTTTTAATTGCAAGAATGATTAGCATGCAAGAAATATTAGATGACTCTAATCTAGGTAATGGAATTCAATGGAGAGCACTTAAAGGACAGCATTGGTCTCCGATTATTTTAACTGGTGTCATTTTTTATCAACTCTTAGCAGCTTCGAAGCTAGCCATAGCTGGCGTTGCGCTAATCAGTCTTGTCATTACCGGAGGCGCTACTACGACTGAGCTGTTATTTGATATAAATATTGCGCTACTTATGATGCTAGCTTTATGGTTTGGTTTTTTAACGGGCGGGCTTTGGTTTGGCTATTGGATTAAAATGCCACAAGTTCAAATAGTACATATCATGCTAGTACTGGTAACATTAATATGCCTTATATTAGTCAATATGCTTTAAAAAAATGGAGGCTACACTACCACAGATATTTACTCGTACTTCTCAGCTCACTAAATCATCACGGCCTTTACTACCCAGGAAACTCAACAACCGTTGAGTTCTGGCTCTTTAACTTTTTCATCAACGCATCCAAGGGTATTGGTTTACTAAACAAATACCCTTGGATCAATTCACACTGTCTTTCTCGAAGGAACGTCAGCTGTTCCTGTGTTTCCACGCCTTCTGCGACCACTTGCATCCCCAGGCTATGGGCCATATTGATCATGGCTTCGGTTAGCTTCGCATTATTATTATGCTCTTCAATTTGGCCAATAAAACTACGGTCTATCTTTAAGGTGGAGAAGGGGTATTTGTGTAAATAGGAGAGCGAGGAGTAACCTGTACCAAAATCATCTATAGAAAGATGGAAGCCCGCATCGCTCAATACAGTTAAGTTTTTATTGGTTTCACCTAGATCGTTTAACACTACACTTTCCGTAATTTCTAGCTCAATCATCGATGATTGGATATGGCATTTCATCAGCTGTTCACGAACAAAACTAGAAAATTCGGCTGATTGCAGCTGATTAGGCGAAATATTAATGGCGAACTTCAAGCTTGGATCTATGTGCTGATGGATGTACTGCAAGTCTTTACAGGCTTTATTGATCACCCATTCACCGACTTTATGAATTAAACCAGTTTCTTCGGCAATAGGAATAAAAGTATCAGGCATGATGAGCTCGCCATCACTGTTACGCCAGCGCAGTAAGGCTTCACAGATAACGATTTCATTGGTTTTTACATCAACAATTGGCTGATAATGTAATTCCAGCTCATCCCTCAGCTCCACGCCTCGCAGTGCGCCCTCAATGGCAACTCTAGTTTTTAGCTTAGTGTTAATTTCCTCGCTAAAAAATTGGCATTGGTTTCTCCCCATCGCCTTCGCTTGATACATCGCTAAGTCAGCATTTTTAAGCAATACTTGAGGTTCTGTGCTGTCTTCGGGATATTTGGCAACGCCAATACTGGCGGTAATGAAATGTTCTTGCTCATCGATTAAGAACGGTCTAGCAAAGACCGTCATTATTCGCTCAGCCACTCGCTGAATAAGCAGGTTTTCCTCAATTCTGGGCAGAACAATAGCGAATTCATCGCCACCTATTCGCGCCAATATATCGCTCCTTTTAGTACATGCGGCCAATCTAGTGGCGGCTTTTACTAATAACTTATCGCCTATTTCATGGCCCAAGGTATCATTGATGTTTTTGAAGTGATCAAGATCAATACATAATAATGCGGTAGATATCGCATGCTCGCGACTATAGTCAACAGCATCGTTGAGCTTTTCCATCATTAGTCTTCGATTCGCTAAGCCGGTTAAATCATCGTAATGTGCCTGCTTGCGCAGTTTGTCTTCATAGGAACGTCTAACGGTAATATCTTCTTGGACAGAGACAAAACGACTCACTGTACCGTCCTCATCTTCCAGCGGCGATAGCGTCACGTTCTCCCAGTACAATGAACCACCTTTGTCTAATTGGCATAGCTCACCACTCCAATGTCCCGACTGTTTAATAGATGCCCATAACTCCTCTACCAACAGATGACGCCGCTCTTCCTCCGACATCTTCTGCTCTTGCAAACACTCCTCTTTGGAGGTTTTTTCATACAATACCGTAAACCCAAAATGACGACCAATTGCATCGTCGCTACAGTAACCCGTGCTCAACTCAAATTTTGGGTTTACATACTCGATAATACCGCTGGGGCTGATAATAACCACGGATACAGGGCTTTGTTCGACTGCCAAGGATAGAATGCTGACTTTTTGATCCGCCTGCCGTTTAGCCTGCCGCAGGCTGGAATCCCTCAGCTCTCGTTCTAAAGCAGGAATTAATCGGTTTAATGCGTGCTTATTTAAAAAGTCATGTGCGCCTTTTTTTAATAAAAACACTACATCTTCGACTTCTACGACACCAGAAACAATAATGAAGGGGATATCAAGCCCGCTGTTATTGTAGACCTCAAGCGATTTTTCAGCACTAAACTGTGGCATTTTAAAATCACTAATGATGGCGTCCCAAGGTTCGCTATCCAGCGCCTCTTGCATGGCATCAGCCGTTTCAAGACGATGGGCACTAATGTCATAACCCGCATGCGAAAGTACTGATACGGTTAATTCAACATCGTCTTCTGAATCTTCGACAAAAAGTATTTTGAGTTTTTTATTGAGCATGGGGAGGGAGATAAAGTCCAATCACTATATATTAATTGCATTACATTATTACAACCGCTAACAAATACTGCAGCTTATTAAACAACCTATATGAGGTCCAAATCTACCATCAAAAACCAAGTAAATACAGTTTTTCTAGGCTAATGTGGCATTTTAAGCCACTTGTTACCTCACTCTTCTATTTAATGACGCGCTATGCCACACTAGCGCTTATTGATAAGAACAATATTTGGGTCATCTATGTCTCCCCTTACTTATAACATTGCCACACTTAGCCTTTATTTGGCTGTATGGGCTTACTTACTGACATTACTCATAAAGCAACGCAGCCTTCAGCCATTAGTCTTATTGGTACTCACCATTATCGCTGTTGTTCTTCATGGTTTGGGCCTGTACGAATTAATAATATTACCCGCCAGTATTGATTTAGGCATCACCAACGTTTTTTCTTTAGTCATGTTTAGCGTGAACTGTATTGTGCTCATTAGCAGTCTACGTAAACCTCTTCACAATTTATTTATCCTACTCTTTCCCTTATCAAGTATCTCTGTTGTACTTTCATTATTACCTACCACTGAGCAGCCCATAGTGAATAGTCTTGGGCTTGGAATGGGAGCGCATGTACTACTTTCTATTATCGCCTATAGCTTATTATTCATGGCGGTATTACAAGCGGTATTACTTTACTGGCAAAACCATCAATTAAAAATGCACCGTTTATCCCCACTAATTAAATATTTACCTCCTCTGCAAACGATGGAATCTTTACTATTTGAGCTACTTTGGGTAGGTGTTATTTTATTGGCTGGCGGTATTATCGTGGGTGGTTTTTATATCGATGATATGTTTGCCCAACATCTGGTGCATAAAACGATTTTATCTATTATTGCTTGGTGTATTTTCGCCACGTTATTATGGGGACGAATACAATGGGGGTGGCGAGGTAATCAGGCAATACGCTGGGTACTAGTAGGGTTTTGTGTGCTAATGCTAGCTTACTTTGGCAGTAAACTAGTACTTGAAGTGATTTTGGTATAAATTCCTCGATTCAATGATAAACATAACAATCAATGAATGCTAGTAAGAATAACCATCCTATTATCTTCTAGCGTTGTTTCAACAAAAAAATGTATATGGATTAGTAATGGCTGCAACAGATAACCACCACCACTTAGTCAATCAATGCCATCAATGGGTTCGTGAGTCTATAAAAAAACTCTCTATAGAATTAGCCATAGAAATAGAAAAAACGCTTGAGAGCAACATAGAAAAAGCATTCAGCAACCAGATACATATGACTGCATTTGAAAGCTCAACACTCTTCTTAAAGAACAAAAAAACCATCATCCAAGGCTTTTACAAACAAATCAGCCAAGGCTTTGATAAGTTTACAACTCATGAACTTGCCACCCATATTAGAGAGCATGACTTACACAATAAAACATGGTCTTTAGTTGACGATAGTATTCTCGAAGAAACCATTACCATTAGCAAGCTATCATCCGAAGCCAACAGTGAACACAAAGAGAGTCTATGGCTTCTACAAAAACGTTTAACATGCATCAATGATGAGATTGCTGTCGATGAAAGTAATGATCCATTATCACCCGTACAATTTTTTGTTGCATTACGTTCGGCGTATAAATTAATACCCATCGACATAAGCGCTAAACTAGCGAGTTATAAAGTCTTAGCAAATCTACTTAAACAGCATTACCCTACAATTATTAACCAAGCAAATAGCGGCCTTATCGAAGCTGGGGTATTGCCAGAATTAAGCTATGAAAAATTTCACAGAGAAAATGCATCCAACATCTCACATACTGATGTTGACAAACATCATAGTAATAAAAAAGAGACTATAAACGAAAAACAGACAGTATCGCAGCAAGAACCTACAGGCCAATCTAACACCTCTCAAATACCCTTAGTTAATACTATTCGTGACTTACTGCAACGCGTACGCAATATTAGCAACGAAGATGCTCAGCAGCATTCTCAGTCAACGAATAACAACAATAGTAACCGCTCGGAAAGTAACGCAAGAGGTGAACCCCTTGTTTTTGATACCTCTCAAATTGTTGAAGCCGTAGAAACCGTACAACATTCAGCAGCAATAGCGCATTTCTTTGCCGAAGAAAGCAACAATGAAATACTGAAAATACCAACAAACATTGCAGAAAATAGTGCACAAATATATCAGCAACTATACCAAGCTTCTCCTGATGGAACTATTGATGATAAGAATATGCATACCATTGATATGGTGGGCATGTTGTTTGAATACATTTTAGCCGATGAAAACCTTCCTGACTCTATTAAAACATTGCTAAGCCATTTGCATACTCCGTTTCTTAAGCTTGCCTTTTTAGATCCTGAGTTTTTTGAAAACAAAGAACATAAATCTCGTATGTTATTAGATAGTTTAGCTGAGGCTGGTGCGAGCTGGGTACATCACGATGGCACAGCGCAATATGACATGTACAACGAGATTAAACATGTCGTGCAACGAGCGATACAGGAATTCAACAACGACGTGAATTTCTTTGCTGAACTGTTAATGGAGTTTAACTTACTCAAAAAACGCACCGGCCATATGCACAATTTGCGAGAAAGAAATAGTATTGAGAAAAAACAAGGGCAAGAAAAACTCGATAATGCCAAAATCATTGCTAGAGCTGCCATCAAACAAAAAATAGAAGGTCGACGCCTGCCCTCTTCTATCATCAGTCTTTTATCACCATGGTTTACTTACTTAACTTTTATTCAGTTAAAAGAAGGATCAGCATCAGAAAAATGGCTACAAGCATTAGCCGTTATCGACAATTTAATTACTTACTGCTCTATAAAACAAGTCAAGCAAGATGCCTCTCGCTTAGCTGAAGGTTTTGACCAGTTAATTGTACAGGTTAAAAGCGGACTCAATAATATTGGATATAATTCAGCAAAGGCAGCATCAATAATAGATGAACTGGAACAATTAAAAAATAAAGTACTCAATAAACAGGCGATTAAAACCACTTCTGCAACTGAACATAGTAAAAAGCACGATAGCGAATCAAAAGGCGGGGCAACTGAAGAACAAGATTTACCAGTGACAGTAGAAGAAGAGCGGGTAATGAACTATATTAAGCTGATTGAGCCCGGAACTTGGGTAGAATATGAAAAACGCGCACGACTGAAGGTCAATGGTTTTAACTCTGAAACTAGGAAATATATTCTTGTCGACCAAAGTAGTCAGCAAGTGATTATGTTGAGCCGCCTAGCATTCGCTCGTGACATTCTTGCTGAAAGAGCCATTGTGATCGACGGTAATGCCAAACCTCTATTTGAGCGAGCCTTAGAACGTATTCGCCAAAATTTAGACAAGCAGGTTCAAGCTTCCACGGCCTAGTTCGATCAAATACTGCCTACTTTACTTTAGCCTTTAGCAGAATCCTGCCTATCATTCATTTTCGCCAATAACCTTTACAGATGTTATTCAAGTGCTGTCTTTAGCTTCAATAACAGCACTTTCTAGCAGTGCTTAAGTAGCGCTCGGTGTGTTTTTAACGATAAATAATAACTAAAGCTTGCCAAAACAACTAAACTCTTTAACATGAGGGTTCCTGACTACCATTCACTTCTACCCACCATTAAGAGGTCACACCCTTTTTGAACGATATCCCACTGAGTTTTCTATTCAGTTTCTTAGGTATTTTACTGGTATTGTCTGCTTTTTTCTCCAGCTCTGAAACAGCCATGATGTCACTCAACCGATATCGTTT
The DNA here is from genome assembly GCA_047618765.1 of Enterobacterales bacterium. Lineage (GTDB taxonomy): Bacteria > Pseudomonadota > Gammaproteobacteria > Enterobacterales. The sequence continues at coordinate 12,033 of JBLHLI010000018.1, forward strand.
AAGGCATTTAGAAAAGAAAAATCACCACGGTGCCATTCGTGCTGCCAATCTATTACGCCGTCCAGACCGCTTAATTGGTATGATTTTGATCGGCAACAATTTAGTGAATAATTTCGCTGCAGCGCTAACGACATTAATCGCTCTCCGCCTTTATGGTGAAGAATCTGTATGGACAGCAAGCATTATACTCACACTTGCGGTGTTGATTTTTGCAGAGGTTACCCCGAAGACAATTGCCGCTTTATACCCAGAAAAAGTCGCCTTTCCTTTCAGCTGGATTTTAAAACCACTACTGATACTGTTATACCCCGCTGTATGGCTGGTTAACCACTTGTCACATGGCCTAGCGATGTTATTTGGCGTTAATACTAGTCACTCTCCAATAGCTGAACATCTGCACCCCGATGAATTGCGCACGGTATTAAATGAAGCGGGAGACCTGATTCCAGACCAACACCAAGGTATGTTATTAAATATCCTTGACCTAGAAAAAGCTTCTGTCGAAGATATTATGATCCCTCGTAGTGAAGTTACAGGGCTTAATTTAGACGACAGTCCCAAGAAATTGTTAGATCAACTAAAGCAAATTAACTACACTCGAATACCCGTCTATGAAGGCAATATTAATAATGTTGTCGGTGTTTTTCACTTACGTTTTAGCCCGCGTTTCTTATTAGACGATAAGAGCGATATACATGAAGGTATTAAGCGCTATATGAGCCCGCCTTATTTCGTTCCTGAAAGTACCCCTTTACATACGCAATTACTCAACTTTCAGACAAAAAAACATAGTTTGGCACTCATCGTTGATGAGTATGGTGACATTCAAGGCTTAGTGACTATTGAAGACTTGCTGGAAGAGATTGTGGGTGATTTCACCACCAACATTGCTGAAGTGCAACAACCCGATATTAGAAAGTTAGATAGTGGCTGGCACGTTATCGAAGGCAGTGCCTCTATTAGGGACATCAACCGCTCATTAAACTGGAGCCTGCCCACCGATGGACCTAAAACTATCAACGGCTTAATGATGGAATATCTAGAAACCATCCCCAAGGGGCATATTGGTTTCACCATTAATCATTACCGCTTTGAAACGCAGACCATTACCAGCACGATGATAGCCAATGCGCGCGTTCAATTAATCACTACAGATGATTCGCTATAGCAGCGGGAAAGCTCCGAGAAAACTATAAAAATGGATTAACTTGCTTTTCTCGCTGATGAATCAAACCTAAGACATTCCGTCTTTGCTGGTTAGTCGAATTGCCCCAATCTCTAATCTCTTCTCCTGTACGAAAACAGCCAGTACAAAGCCCTTGACTATCTAAGGCACAGATTGATATACAGGGAGATTTAATGGGTGCCTCTACATCAATGGAGTCAGTAGAGGCGGTAACGGTGGAACTGGACGTCGACTTGGGGATAATACTCATAACAACAACTAATTAATAAGGTGGATGGGAACAAGCAAGGATAACATACTGATTCTTTTGAATATTCTACCAGATTTTTTCTGGCGCACTATTTTCTCTAGTTAAATCAGCCAAAAAACACCGATTCATTAATTGCACGATAACGGCAGCAGTAAAACCCCAAATTTCGTATTGATCAAACTGATAAGCGGGCACCCAGTGCTTATGCAGCTTTTTCTGCAGATATCGCGTAAATATATCCGTTCGCAAGCGCTTATCCTGCTTAAAAAAGCTCAGTGGCACGGTAAAAATTGACTCAATCTCACCTACATTGCCATTTAGTGGAACGTCGTTGGGAATAATAGCGACGATAGGCCTCACTCTGGTTAAGCGTCGTGTTTCTAGCTCCTCTAAACCGCCCAGTACCTTGGCTTTACTTATGGGTAAGGCGATCTCCTCTTCAGTTTCTCTTAAGGCCGTAGCAATGGGACTAGTATCACCCTCCTCCCACATGCCACCGGGGAAGGCCACTTCGCCGCCATGCAGGCGTAAGCCCTCCGATCTTAACGTCAATAAAAGGTGCCATTCGTCATTAATCAACATTAATGGCACCAATACTGCCGCATAGTTTTTTGAGCTGGCTTTACCATACTCAGGAAAGAGGATATCGCTTACCGGAATGAGCTCAGATTGAAGTAATTGATGCCTTGCTATAGTCAAAAATCGTCTCTCAAAAAAAATAACTGTTAATTTTGGTTATATCTGATTTTACCCATCAAAGGCATAAAATTCAGCCATGTCATCCCATTTAGTGGCAAAAAGTCGACTTTAGCCACAAAACCACCTTTATAGATCATTTTATAAGCAAAGACTAATAACTATTTATTCTAGAAATGCCCCTCTACAGCGTGATGTTTTTTTTGTAGTATAACAATCTGTCAATTTGGATAGGCTATAGCATCATTTACTAAATAACCTAATCATTCTTGATCGACTTGGATAAGACCATTAACTTCTCTGCGTAAGGCTGTTTTTTGAGATGGGGATCTCAACGCAATATCACGAGAAAGGAGCAGGCGATTATGTCGGATTTACCGAAGTTTGATGAGCTAATTAAATTAGCTCAACACCATCCTGAAGCACTTGAGAAGCTACGAGAAAAGCATATCGAGAAACTCATTGATGGTGCTGAAGTAAATTACCAGCCGCGTTTACGTGGTCTACAGTTTCAAATTGATGCCCATCGCAGTATTCATGCGAACTCACCTTTGGGTTCATGCATGAAAATCAGCCAAATGATGCACGAATCCTTTGCTGAGCTCAGAGGCTGGCTAAACCAAATGTCTGAATTTAATGATCCCTTGCGTGATATCGCTGATAAAAGCGAACAAGATCATAACAAAGTTGCAGATGTTCTCGCTTTCCCTTCTAGTTAATCTCTATCTTATTCTATAATAGCCCACTTAAATAAATAAGAGC
>JBLHLI010000019.1:0-14686 GCA_047618765.1 Enterobacterales bacterium
TTCAATTTCGTTGCTATCAACCATTGTCGGAACCTTATTTTATTATTTTCTCAAGAGAGATTTATCTAGGGTGATTAATTTATATTAATATTATGTCATAATGAGTCCTTATTTAAGAGGAGAAAGATATGTCTGATGTATATTCATTTAACTGGACCAGTCCTGACGGTACAGAACATGCGATGAACGACTATAAAGGTCAGGTTCTTTTAATCGTTAATACTGCCAGTAAGTGCGGACTTACACCCCAATATAAAGAATTACAGCAATTACATGATGACTTGTCAGGCGAAGGTTTGACCATCATTGGATTCCCTTGTAATCAATTTTTGAGTCAAGAAGCTGGAACTGATGAAGAGATAAGTACTTTCTGTGAGCTCAATTATGGAGTGAGTTTTCCTCTATCGACTAAAATTGAAGTTAATGGAAAAAATACGCACCCTTTATTTGAATATCTAAAAAATCAAGCGCCTGGTCTTCTGGGTAGCAAGAATATTAAATGGAATTTCAATAAATTTCTTATCTCAAGAGACGGTTCAAAAATCACAAGATTTGCACCAAAAACAACACCTGCTTCAATGACAGATGAAATCAACACCTTACTTAAGTAAAATGCTAATCAGTAAAATACAATTAAGTAAAATATAACTGGGTTAAATATAATTGTTATGAATATGAACGATCTTATAGAAAAAATTGAAACTTTAGAAACTCGGCAGGCATTTCAAGAAGATACCATAGAGTCTTTAAACACAGTTATTATTCAACTTCAAAAAGATATTGGAACTATCCAACTGAAATTTAAGGCTATGCAAGAAAAAGTTAATCAATCTGCAGATCTAGCTTCATCTATAGAGTCAGAGGAACCACCTCCTCCTCACTATTAAAATTGAAGACAAAATTAATTAACATGCTAGAATTGTAGGACATAGGAACCATAAGCTAATGGAAAAATATTGAGAACAATCTCTAAAACAGCGTTTTTCTACAAACTATTTGGCCTCATTACTCTTATGAGCCTTGGGACAATTGCTGCTGAGAAATCTACTATTATTCCCCTAAAAACAGTCAGTGTTACCTCAGATGATTGGTGTCCTTATATTTGTCCAGATACACTCCGTAACAAAGGTCTTATTATTGAAATAGTCACAGCTGCTCTAAAAGAGGCAGGACTTAAGACGGAATATGAATATACAAAAAGTTGGAAACGAGCTATTCAAAACGTAACCAATGGCGTAAATGATATTCTATTAGATGCTGATGAAGAGCATAGTAAGATACTAGATTTTTCTGAAAACTTTTATGTCCTTGATGAATCAGTTTTTATTATACTCAAAAACCGCAACATTACTCTGAATTATCCAAAAGACTTAAGGCGCTTTAAGCTAGGAGTTATTCAGGAATATATTTACGACGAAAAATATGGTCAATGGGAAAAACATATTAATGAACACCCGAATACACTGAAAAGCAAAGAATCTCTGGGTGAATCACATTTGCTTGAATTACTTGCCAGAAAGCGTATTGATATTGCTTTGGTTAATTGGGATGTTGCACGATATAAACTCGATGAGGCTCAGATTAAACAATATAGAATTATCGAGAAAGGAGTTTCCTCCTTTCTTCACTTAGGCTTCACACGTTCAGATCGTGGTAGAAAAATAAAAAACATATTTGAACAAGGATTTAATCGACTTATTGGTACTGAAAAATTGAAAAGCATCTATGCTAAGTATCATATAAAAATGCCCGATTTTTCTATCACTGACTGACTTTGAAAAATATAGGGCTTTAAAATACTTACTAACTAATACTTATCATTAATAATTAATGCCGACCAAATATCAAAGTTGCGTTGGTTCCACCAAATCCAAAACTATTAGACATAACAGTATCTAGTTTTGCATTGTCAATGCGTTGTGTTGCAATATTTAAGCCCTTAGCTTGCTCATCTAAATTTTCCACATTCGCACTAGCTGCAACGAAATTATTCTCCATCATCAATAAACTGTAAATGGCTTCTTGCACACTTGTAGCCCCTAACGAATGCCCAGTAAGGGATTTAGTTGAGCTAATGTGAGGAACATTATCAGTAAACACTTCACGTACAGCTTTAAGTTCAGCGATATCTCCAACGGGTGTTGAGGTACCATGAGCATTGATATAATCAATAGGTTGTTCAATTCCTCTCATAGCTTGTCTCATGCAGCGAGCTGCGCCTTCACCAGATGGAGCTACCATGTTATGGCCATCTGAAGTAGCGCCGTAGCCTATGACTTCTCCATATATTTTTGCACCACGGGCTTTAGCATGCTCTAGTTCTTCTAGGACTAACATTCCGCCACCAGAGCCAATTACAAAACCATCACGATCAGCATCATAAGCTCGAGATGATTGAGAAGGGTTATCGTTATATTTAGTCGACAAAGCTCCCATGCCATCAAACATAATGGCTAGAATCCAGCTTTCTTCTTCACCACCACCTGCAAAGATAACGTCTTGTTTACCCATAGCGATGAGTTCATAAGCATTACCGATACAGTGAGCACTGGTTGCACAGGCAGAAGTAATTGAATAATTGATACCTTTAATCTTAAAGGGCGTAGCAAGACAGGCAGATGTGGTTGAACACATAATTTGAGGTACACGATATGGACCAACCCTTTTTATACCTCTTGACTCAAAAGTGCTAATCGCATCATATTGCATCTGAGGACTACCAGCACCGGTGCCAACTATAAGTCCGGTCATTTCATTGGAAACATCAGACTCTTCCAAGCCTGAATCTTCAATAGCCTGTTGCATTGATAAATAAGCGTAGGCAGATGCGTTGCCCATAAAGCGTCGTACTTTACGATCAATCAATCCTTCAACATCTATATTAGCTTTACCATAGACATGACTGCGCAGTCCACGTTCGGCATAATCCGCACTATAAATGATTCCTGATTTACCCGTTTTTAGAGAATCTAAAACCGTTTCTTTATCATTTCCGATACAAGAAACGATACCCATTCCTGTAACAACAACTCTTCTCATACTTTTCATCTTACAAAATTCCTTCGATTACATATCTTGTGGTGAAGTAAAAAGTCCTACTCGTAAATTTTTAGCGGTATAAATTTCACTTCCATCTACGGACATACTGCCATTGGCAATAATTAAAACTAATTTGCCTTTCAAAACTCTTTTCACATCAATAGTATAGGTGACCAACTTAGCGGTTGGTAATACTTGTCCCGAAAATTTAACTTCGCCTACGCCAAGTGCACGGCCTTTGCCGGGTAATTTCTGAGTTGCTAGAAAAAAACCACTTAACTGCCATAGTGCATCTAAACCTAAACAACCCGGCATAACAGGGTCACCTGGGAAATGACAATCAAAAAACCAAAGGTCAGGATTGATATCTAATTCTGCTGTGATGTGGCCTCGGCCAAATTCACCACCATCTGAAGTCATCTCAGTGATGCGGTCCATCATCAGCATATTAGGTGCTGGTAACTGCGCATAATCAGCGCCTAAGAGTTCACCGGTTGATGATTGCAGCAATTCTTCGTAACTGTAGGGTCTATGACTCATTCTGTAAGTTCCAAAAGTAAATGTTCGGTCTTTGATTTCTTTCTTATTGATTACAATAATAGTAGATATCTGTGTTGATGGGCATTATCTCATAGAATTAAAGTTGTTTCACTGAAATAGATGAGGCAGTTTTGTGTCCTTCCGATCTTGGTAATGAAGACTGTATGGAAAGATCGATATCCCCCACTAAGCTTAGGCCATCTGCTGATAGCTTAGTCAAGGTAATGGGCAAGATTTTTCTAGAAGCATCACCACCCAGATCTGTAAAAACACGATGATAGTTTGGGGTATAACCAGAATACGTTATTCTACCGTCAGATAGTGTTTCTGTACCAGATTCCCAAAGTACTTCAACTTTTTGACCAATTTGCTCTTTTAATGCTGCTGACTTCATGGTCTGGGCAATGGCAGCTAACTCTTTGCTGCGCCGTTTTTTCAATTTAGTTGTTAGTTGATCATCAAGTTTTGCGGCTCTAGTACCTGCTCGATGAGAATAACTAAAAATATGAATATGTCCAAAACCTATTTGTTGAATAAAGTCTAATGACTCCTGCCATTCATATTCAGTCTCACCAGGAAAGCCAACAATAATGTCAGTGGTTGCATTAAAGCCTGGAACATATTTGCGTGCTTGTTCAATGAGTGAACTAAAGCTATCTTGATTACAACGTCGTGACATTCGTCTAAGAACAGTATTACTGCCTGATTGCAGAGGCAAATGCATATGTGGCATCAATCTTCGATTATCAAAAAGGCTGAAGAACCCTTCGGGCAAATCCCAAGGCTCTACGGATGCAAATCGCACTCTATTAATATCAGTATCATCTAAAATGGCTTCAATTAAATCTTTAAGAGAAACATTAAGGTCACTGCCATAACCTCCAACATGGACACCCGTTAATACAACTTCATTAACACCATTGTCACTCAAACCATTAATTTCATCAGTGATATCTTTAATGGTTCGACTTTTTTCCGCACCTCTAGCTTTAGTAACGATGCAATAACTACATTTATAGCGGCAACCATCTTGTATTTTTATGAATGCACGATCTCTATTTCGGACAAACAGTGCGGCTTCGCCTGGTTCTGTAGCAAAAGCTGGCATAGTCCTAATTAGCTCACCATCAAGATTAAATTGCTCATTGATTATTTCAACAAGCTGTTCTTTTTTGCTATTAGGTACTACGAGATCGACACCTAGAATAGCTGCAGCTTCTGACTCGTCTAGAGAGGCATAACAACCGGTTACCACCAACTTAGCAGCCGTATTGTCTCGATGCATACGGCGAAGAATTTGACGTGACTTTCTAGCCGCTTCACCGGTTACAGCACAAGTATTTAAAACAAGTAAATCGGCTTTATCAGAACGGTTAGATATTTGATAGCCTCTATCGATAAATTGTTGGCTCCAAGTTTGCAACTCAGCTTCATTTAGCCGACAACCTAATGTTCTTAAATATACATCCATTCTATTTTTTTTCTTGCTTAACTGGCCAATCTTTACCTAGCCAAGTCTTATACATTTTCTTTTGAAGATCAGTAGCTTCATCAATATGAATTAATGATAATTCTTTGGGCGAGTAATTGGTTAGTTGCATATTGACGTCTTTCAAAATATTTCTACGAAAAAAAGTAACTTTCACTTCATCATCTTTATCAAATGACTTAAGTAATACTTTGAATTTTTTAGGTTCAACTTTCATCCCGTTGATAGCAACTAAAACATCACCAGAGCTAATCCCTGCTTTCCAAGCGGGAGAATCAGTAGGTACCTTTGTAATTTTATTTCCAGATAACTCAATTCCTGTCCAGAGGTCTTTTGCAGACATCTTACTATTTTCTTTATCACTCTTATTCATTGGCTCTGTCGATAGTTTTAAACCGAGCGCTAAAAATAAATCAGTGAATTCAATTGATGCCGTAGACTCAACATACTTAGCCCAAAAGTCATTATAGTTTTCCCCTGAAATTTCTTCCATAATATTTTGCATATCTGTTGCAGAAAAACCTTTTTCAATCACGGGGAACCTTTGATATAAAAGTTTATGCACTAACGCATAACCATTTTCTCCAGCTGTTGCTTTAAGAAGTTCGACGTCCATTAGTAACGAAAGAATGTTTCCTTTAGTATAAATATTCACACTAGAATTATTACCTCTATCACCACCGCCTTCGATCCAAGCATCAAAACTTGATTGTTGGGCGGTCATCACTTTACGTCCAGGTTTCTCTTGATATACCTGTACTTTTTTTGCAAGCTTTTTAAGATAATCATCAACAGATAGTAAACCTGAGCGAACTAATAAAATATCAGTAAAATAACTGGTAGAACCTTCGGAAACCCAGAGTAAGTCTGAATAATTTTCCTGGGTATAATCATAATCTTGAATACCTTGGGGGCGATAAGCTTTAACATTCCAAGTATGAATAAATTCATGAGAGCTGGTTGAAAGAAAACCTTGATAGTCTTTTTTAGTACCGAAGCTCAATGCATCTTTTTGTATTACGGTTGAATTGATATGCTCTGTTGCACCTGATGCATCTTTTGTTGCATGGATAATAAAGAGATATCTCTTAAACGGATAATCCCCCCACATCTTGCCATGCTCCACTACCATTTTTTTATAATCGGCAACTATCTTACTACCCTTAAAGTTGCCTTTTCCCCAGATCACCACTTCATATTTTCTATCATCCGCACTAAAGGTATAATATTCATGGATGCCTGTTTCTATTGGTGATGAAGCCAAAACATCATAATTATCAGCACTGAAACTATGCTTACCTAGTCTTGTCATACCCGACTGTGAACGCCAGCCTTCTGGTACATTGACCGTAACAGTAAGTGGTAAAGACATGAACTCTGGTGAATAAATAAAGCTACTAGCTCCATCTAGATAAGCGTGCGTATCATCAATATGGCGCGCTCTAGCACCTAGTTGATTAGCATAGAGTTGATAACTTACAGCAAGTTTACTGGGTTTATCTAAATTCACTCGCCATGTATTTTTGTCAATTTTTCTTGCTAAAATATCATGACCTTTTGCATCGGTTACAGAAAAGTAACGAATACCATTAGCTAAATTTAAAACTTTATATTTACCTAATCTCCAGGCCGGCATAACAAAGTCTAGAGTAGTAGATTTAGTCTTTGGAAATAGAGCAGTGACTTCTGCTAAATGGTGTGCAGGATCAATTACCTTAATCGAATAATCAACCTTTTCGTTAGCCTGTTTAGCATGGACATTTGAAAGCATGCTCATTGTGACTAGCACGATAATGGAGAATACTATTTTATAATATTTTAAATTCATTTTTAACTCTTTTCTTTGAAACTAATAATTAGAAATTAATAGTTTGATACGGCTTCTTTTAAACTTTTAATTTATTTTATTCATTCAGAACAGTGCATTAATTCTGTACCTTGGCCTGTTGCATATTTTTCAACAGCCTTCCATACACGAAGTAAATTACCGCCAAGTATTTTTTCTATAGAAGCTTCATCATAACCTCTATCAAGCAAACCTTTAATCAAAGCAGGATAAGTAGATACATCTTTCAAACCATTAGGCAAACTATCACCAACACCGTCATAATCCGAACCTAATCCAACATTGTTGATACTCGTTAATTTTACTACATGATCAATGTGGTCAAGGACATCAGAAATATTTGCCCATAGTTCAGGATGTTTTGATTTATATTGCTTTTTGAAGACTTCAATTTTATCTTTATCTTTTTCTTCATCTAATGAACTCTCTGCTATAAATTTTTTCTCGACTTCGTCAAATAAGTCCCAAGCAATTTGTGCTGATTCAATTAGAAAGGTTGAACCATAATTAATCTGAATTACACCATTATTTTCACCCAACTTAATAATCATTTCATCACTCATATTGCGCTCAAAGTTAGGTGTGAAAAACCTAGCTGAAGAGTGAGATGCAATGACAGGCGTTTTAGTACTTTCGATAACTTGGTAGAAAGCATTATCAGAAACATGGGAAATATCTATCATGACCCCTAATCGGTTCATTTCTGGCACAAGCTTTTTACCAAATTCACTTAAGCCTAACCACTGTCTTTCTTCATCATAAGATGAATCACTAATATGATTACTCTTAGAATGGGTAAGAGTTACATATCTGATGCCTCTTTTATAAAAATGCTCAAGATTTTTAAAATCTCCAGCTATAGGCGAACCATTCTCCATACCAAGAGGAAGGGCAATTTTATTGAGTACTAAACTCTTCTCCACATCTTGACTACTGCAGGCAGCCATAAATTTATCTGGAGATTGTTTAATTATTTTCTCAATATCATCAATTAATTTATCAGCGAGAGCGATAGATTCAGGTGTTTCTCCTAAATCAGCAGGGATATAAATTGACATAAAAGGTGCATTTAGCCCGCCTTCGACTGCTCTTGGATAATCAAGGTCACCACTTTCTGTGGCCTTAGATATATCTTCGTAGTGTTTATTTAATCGATAAGGAACATCTATATGGGTATCAATTATTAACAAGGATTGAGCAAGCTTTTCAGCCTGAGCTTGATTATTAGTATCAGCTAACGAATAGCTTGTGTTGATCACTAAGGCTGTTGCAGCAATAAGCATTGATTTTATTGTAATTGTGTTCATTTATAACCTCAAATTTGTCGTGACTAAAAATGCCAACTATAATTGTTAGAACAGTCTCTATCATACTGAAAAGCATCGATAAACAAATATTCTTCTAACAAAAAAAGACGCCAGAAGCATTCTCATGGCGCCGTATTGGCTATTTATAACAGATTTGAGGCTTTAGCGCCAAAGATCAAGGCCCTGTAGCGGTGATTTTTTCCTTAACTGGCTGACCTTCACGAAGCCTTTCACCGCCTCTGATAACGACCCTGTCACCCGATGATATATCACCAATGACTTCAATTGAGTTGCCTTTGCCAATTCCTGTTTTTACTAGAACACGAGTAGCGGTCTCATCGTCATTTATTTTAAAGAGGTAAATGCTATCTTGTCTTAGTATTAAAGCATCTCTTGGCACCGTAACAACATTCCTTGCCTGCTCCGTGGGTAAGCTAACTTTTATAGCCGCTCCAACTACCCAAGTTCCTTCAGGTGCTGCAATTCTTAATTCAAAGTTACGAGAACGGTCATCACCAACAGAAATTATTGAACGCACCGTTGTAGCAATTGTTTTGCCTCCATAAACTAGAGCCACAGCCATGTTATCAACTAACTGTGGTGCAATTTTCACTGGTGCTTGGGCACTAATTTCTACATTATCGGTATCGACTAATCTTACAACCTGTCCACCAATATTACTGAACTCTCCAGCTTGCTGATATCGCTCTACCACCTGACCTGGAAAAGGAGCCCTGATCAACGTGCGTTCTAATTGATACAGAGTTCTTTGTTTTGAAACCTTAGCTCTGGTTAATTCTTGTGTAGCCATATCTCTTTGTGATATTGCTTGATCAAGTTGAGTTTTTGCCGTGTTATTACTTTTTGAAAGTGATGTTAATCGTTCAACTTGTTTTTGGTTATATTTCAAACTCGCCTTAAGTCTTAAGATGCTTGCATTATTATCATCCAATTGGAATTTTAGAGGGCGATCATCTAGCTTCGCTAAAACATCACCTTCATCAACTTTAGTACCCACTTCAGCAACGCTGAGTAAACGACCTGATACTTCTGCCGCAATATTTGCATCATTTCGACTGACCACTGTCCCAGGTATAAATATTTCAGGAGAAATAATCTGCTCAACAACCTCTGCTAACTTAACGCTAGCTTCTGGGAGACTTGGTTTTTTCTGTTCTGCGACTTCAGATTCTTTAGTATCGTCTTCATCAGATGCATAAAGTAAAGGCACCGTAATTATCGCTGTTGCTACGGCAAATACCGCTAATGATTTGTAGAGTTTTTTCATGTCAATGTCCTCATTGAGTGAAATTTATGTTTCTTATTTATACTTAACAGTTAAATAATAATTAAAAACTTAGGCAACCTTAACTAACTCAGGTTTACCTTCGCCCGCTATTACAGGATCTGGTGCTTGTTCTGCTTTTAGTTTCTTAGAACCAAGTTGTAATAAACTTGGTAATAATAAAAGTGTAAATACTGTACTAATGCTCATGCCACCAACAATCACTATAGCGAGACCCCTGTAGATAACCGAACCTTCGCCAGGTAATAACAGTAGCGGCAACATTCCGAATATACTTGTCAGGGTACTCATGAAAATCGGTCTCATGCGTAAGTTCAATGCCTGTTGAACAGCATCAGTTCTAGATAAACCGCTGCGCTCAGCATCACGTGTTTGATGAACCAAAAGAATGGCATTGTTAACGACTAATCCAAGTAGAATTATGAAGCCAATCATGGTTAATAGGTCGAGTGGCTGGAACATAAATACATTCATCAATCTCAATGCTAATACACCACCTACCGTCGCTAGCGGTAGAGCTATAACCACTAACAAACTATCTTTCATTGAACGGAACAAAGCACTCATCAACATGAATAAAATGACCAAAGCTAGGAGGAAGTTTTCACTCATAGTTTTGATAGCCGTTTTTAAACTATCGGCGCTACCTGCATATCGAATAGAGCCATCTGGTGGCATCATTGCAAGTAATTGTGGTTCAATTTTATCTTCAATAGCCGCTATTGCTTCTTGTAGTGACATACCGTCTGGAGGATTAACATTGAAAGACATTGTTCGACGTCTATCCACACGCCGTAAGTTGCTTGGTCCAACCGTTCGTTGAATTTCAACTAAGTCACCAAGCTGCACTATTTCACCCGTTGGGGTTGCTAAAGGCAGAGCCTCTAATTCTTCAGGTGTTGACCATCCTTGTGCTTTAAGGATGATATTCATTCGTTTTTCACCGTCAAAATGTTCACCAATATAAATACCATCTCCAAGAGAGCGAACCACCTGCCCCACTGAATTTCTATTCCAACCAACTTCAGTTAGACGTCTGTCGTCAGGTACTAATCTTAGTTCAGGTTCTGCCATTTCAGGGCTAGGGAAAGGTCTTGCTGTCATTCCCGGTACAGCTTCTGCGAATAAACTTTGGCCGTCTCTGGCAACTTTCATCAAAGCTTCATGATCTTTGGAATGCATATTCACGACAATGCTACGTCCGCCACCAAAACCACCAAACAAGTTGCCTTGCTGGGCGAATACAGAGACATCAGGTAGACCCTTTGCTATTTCTTCGTTAACAATTTTTTCCATTTCTTTAACGCGACTTTGATCTTTAACTCGAATACCGAAGTTACCGCCAAAGGAGCCGGCAAAAATATAGTAATTTTTAAGAGCAGGTTCTTTAGTTCCATCCATGTATGGCTTTAGCCGCTCAACAATGACAGTGGTTATATCTTCTTCAATCATCTTTGTAGTTGCACCAGGAGGTAGATTAAAGAAACCATCTACGGCATCTCTTTTCACAGGAGGAAGATAATCTAAGCTTGGCATCATAGTAAAAGTGACAATTAAAGGAACTGAAATCAAACCAGCTATCCAACCTACTCTTTTACCAGGAGTATTAGATATTTTCATAATAGTCGCAGCTATTTTAGTCCAGGTTCCTGCATGGGGATCTTTTAGTCCCTCATTAGGTATCCAACGATGAGCTGCAGCTGGTAGCACAGTAACGGCTACAAATAACGAAATTGAAACTGCAATAGCGATGGTTAAAGCTAAGTCTGAAAACAATTGACCTTCAACATCTTCCAAGAAGATTACTGGCAAGAATATCGCTACAGTTGTTGCTGTTGAAGCGACTAAGGCTCCCCAAACTTGAGTAGCTCCTTTTTCAGCGGCTTCTATGCCTGTATAACCTCGAGCACGTAGCCTGACAATATTTTCTAGCACAACTATAGCTGCATCTAACACCATCCCCACAGCAAAGGCGAGACCTGCAAGAGAGATTACATTTAAACTTCGACCGGTAATTCCTAGAACGATGAAGGTAGCAAATAATGAAACAGGTATGGCAAGGGCTACAATTAAAGTGGCTCGGATTTTTCTCAGGAACCACCAAAGAATACCCACAGCTAATAAAACGCCGATAACTAAATTACTGGTTACTAAGTTAATAGCACGCATAATAAAGACCGAAGCGTCAAAGGACTGAACAATATCAAGACCGTGTGTGCGAAGTTCAGGTTTAAGCGACTCAACCGCAGCTTTAACTCTTGAAAGTGTTTCTAAAGCATTGGCGCCACTTTCTTTATCGATGCGCATTGACATGGCCGGATTTCCATTTTGAATGGAAACTCCATTTCGCTGTCCATGGCCAATTTTTATATCAGCAACATCACCAAGTTTGATTTGTTTACCATCTCGATTATCAAGTATCAAATTGGAAAGTTGGTCAGGGCTATATCGACCTGCAAAGCGAATGGTATATCGTCTTCGTCCGACATCTTTAAATCCGCCTGAAATGTCATTTGCACGCCCAGCTATAGCAGCAACAGAAGGGATATCAATACCAAGATCTGCGGCTTTATAAGGATCAAATATAATTTGTAATTCTTCAGGGTTTCCAAAGGAAGCAAATAGCTGTACACCTGATACCCCTTGAATTGATTCAAGCTTTGGTCTAACAATATCTTCGACTAATCGCTCATAATCAAGGACATCGCCTTCCGTTCCTGGGAGTAATTGAACAAAAAACCAAGTTAACGCTGGACCATTACCGCCTCGACCACCGAGCGATATCACTGGAGGATTTGCGTCTTGAGGTAAAAAAGGCACTCGATTAATACGACTGATCACTTCGATAAGCATCTTGTCCATATCAGTATCAAGGTTAAATTGAAGATTGATAAAGCTTGCACCGGCATTGGCAAAAGCATTCATCGATGTCATACCGGGTAAACCTTGTAATACTTCTTCTTGGGGTTCAATAAGTTCTGATTCTACCTCTCTAGGAGAAGCAGCTCTCCAGAATGTTTGGATAGTAATTTGTGGACGTTCGATATCAGGAAACAACTGAACCGGTAATTTGCTTAGAACAAATAATCCAAAGAAGATAATTATTGCAACAGCTACAGCAACAGCTGCAGGATTTTTTAATGATGTAGCGGTTAACTTCATATTGATATTGCCCCCGATGACAATTTAAACTTGCTTGAGCTTAAGACGAGACATATAACTCATTAGTTTGCTAATTAAGTATAAATATCTGAGCGTCGTAGCTCTTGTGGGGTAAATAATAAACACTTTTCGACTATAAAGAGAGTAAAGGGGCTAGCCGCAATGTTACAAAAGATACAGCTGTTTTTAAATATTTCAGATTGTATTATGAACATCGAAATCAGGCATATTCGGTGGAATAAGATAAATATAAGATGAGTTGAAATGTTTATAGGTTAAGAGGAAACTCAATAGTCGAGAGACTGTATTAGATATTAGTAAAAGAAAGATAAAAACTATGTTTAGTAAAATATCTTGTTACATTCCCTAAGCCTATATTAAGTAACTTTCGTTATTTAGCTGCAATCTACAAGTATTCTGCCACGGTGGCGTCGTTGCAAAATTTCTTCAAAACACGGTGCTATATCTGCCAGAGCAACTTCTTTATGGATGATTGAATCGATATTTTTAGGTAAGAGTTCTTCGCCAATTCGTTGCCAGACTCTTGTTCGTCTCGGCATAGGACAATTCGCTGAGCTTACCCCTAATAGAGAAACACCTCTGAGAATTAAAGGGAACACGGTAGCTTGATATCGATGGTCAGCAGCCATACCTATGCAAGCAACATTTCCCCATAGATGTATATGTCGAATTAAACCACTGAGTAAATCTCCACCAACATTATCAATAACACCAGCAAATCGTGCGTCTTCAAGTGCTCTTGTGCCTAAATCTAATTCTTCAGGACTCATTACTGTTGATGCGCCCATGCTTAAAAGATAATCTCGGTGAATTTCTCGGCCGGTTATAGCAATCACTTCATAGCCAAGAGCAGCCAACATGCTCGTTGCAAAACTACCTACGCCACCTGAAGCACCTGTTACAACAATGGGGCCCTGATCGGGGGCCTGACCTTTTTGTTCCATAAGATCAATTGCCAAGGCCGCAGTAAAACCTGCAGTTCCCATAGTCATGGCTGAATGAGAATCCAGCCCAGCAGGCATTTTTATAACCCAATCAGCTGGAACCTTTACCTTTTGGGCAAAACCACCATCTTGATTTTCTCCTAAACCACAACCATTAACGAGAACCTTATCACCGATTTCAAATCGAGCGTCCTTAGACGATTCAATAATACCTGCACAATCAATACCTGCGTTGATAGGAAACTGGGTGTAGATTTTGCCTTTGCCAGTTGCTCCGAGTGCATCTTTAAAGTTGATACCAGAATATTCAATTCGAATAACAACTTCATGCTCAGCCAATGAATATTCTTCTTGCTGTTCTAGATTGAAGGATACTTTTCCATCTACTTTATTAACTCTACAAGCTAGGAACGACATTCATTTCTCTCCAGTGATTTTTCAATAGTAACGTTATTCTATCATAGCAAATCTTCATATAAGTTTTTGCTAGTGGGACAGATAAATACTCATTTATCTGCAAGATTATTCACCAAGTCTATCTCTTCATAATTAAGACTAATAAAGATATAAACTATCATTAATTACAAATCAACGCTTAATCGTTGACTCTCTAATGACTAATTCAGGGCCGAAATGAGTCATTATATTTTTATCTTTAACTTATTCGGCTGATGTGCTGTAGTGAGTTTGGGACGAGTTTGTCTAGAATAAGGGCTATCCTCAAAACCGACTATAGATAATTCATTTGGAATATCTATGCCATTTAATCTCGCTGCAAAAACAGAGCCAGCAGCTATTTCATCATTATTGGCGAATATAGCGGTTGGAATATTTTTTATTCGAAGTAAATTTTCAGTTCCTTCGACACCAGAATCAAACGAATACTCCCCTTCCATCTCAAAACGTTTTTTCGGTTTGATACCATTATCAATTAGTGCTGCTCGATACCCCTCTAAACGTTCTATGGTGGAATGATGTTTTTTACATTCAGATAATATACCTGCTTGCATATCAATAGTGTAATAAGCATTG
>JBLHLI010000020.1:0-14173 GCA_047618765.1 Enterobacterales bacterium
TTACTTTTGCTTTTACTTTTGCTTTTACTTTTGCTTTTACTTTTGCTTTTGCTTTTGCTTTTGCTTCTGCTTTTGCTTCTGCTTTTGCTTCTGCTTTTGGCTCTGGCTCTACTTCTGGCTCTACTTCTGGCTCTGGCTCTGGCTCTGGCTCTGCTTCTGGCTCTGGCTCTGGCTCTGGCTCTGGCTCTGGCTCTGCTTCTGGCTCTGCTTCTGGCTCTGCTTCTGGCTCTGCTTCTGGCTCTACTTCTGGCTCTGGCTCTACTTCTGGCTCTGGCTCTGCTTTTGGCTCTGGCTCTGCTTTTGGCTCTGGCTCTGCTTCTGGCTCTGCTTCTGGCTCTGCTTCTGGCTCTGCTTCTGGCTCTGCTTCTTGTTCTGCTTCCATCATTTCTTCTGCAGTAGCATCAGTATTTGAGGCCGCTGTAACTTCATCATTTCCAAACGACTCCATGGCTAGAAGAATTTCATCAACGGACATATCTTTCTTAGCCGATTCTTCACCAAACATTGCTGTGTACTGAGCAAATATATTATTCAAGGTGCTTAAAGTGGTATGTACTTCAATTTTAAGATTCTTATTTTCCTTTTTAAGGCGCTTAAGCTCTTCTGCTATTTTTGGGTCAGCTTCTGCTGGAGCCGCTACTTTTTCAGCAGAAGATTCAATATCCTCATCGTCTTCTGACTTCCCTTCTTCACTTGCTGAAGATATTGATAAATTTTGATAGGAGCGAGTAATTATGGATAACTCATTATCAATATTAGCGATAAGTTCTTTATCTCTTGTCAAAAAAGCAGAAATGAGATTTTGAAGAAACGTTTTTCGTGATTGAATTATTTTCTTACTGATTTCTTTTAAATCTTCTTCTTTAAGACCAACTTTAGTTTTTAGAAATTCATTAATTGATTCCTTACGACCTACTTCTTTCTCTTTATAATTACTAATTAAAGTTTGAAGTGCTTTTTTATCTCGTTTTTTGCGGCCTAAAATTATCACTGATAAAAAAACAGTCAGGATGATAAAAGGAACCACCAGTTCAAGAGAGAAAATAATTATTTCATACATTTCTGGCATTGCTTTACTCCAATAACTCGCTCATTTTAATTGCATTGGCTGCATTACGTTTCTTTAAAAATCTAGAAACCAACCACCCGAGAACAATTAATAATATGTTTATGCCTAAGCCGATCCCTAGCCAAAGTAACGTGTTAGATTCGCCTTCTTCTAATGGCTCTTCTAGTGACTCTTCTTCAATAACAGGTTCTGGCTCTTCTGGTAGAAGACTTTCAGCTAGAAATTGGTAAGCAGGTGGAGTAACTTGAAATTCTCTTCCTGCTGGTGTGGTACCACTGATTTTAGTTTGAAGCCAATAAACGCCACCAACTTCTTCTACTTGAACTTCTATAGCTTGGGTATAGCCTTGATCAAGCTTGGCAGTAAGTTCTAATTTTTGCTTATTGGGCATCTGTACATCTACATCGATTGATAAGCTATCAGCTTTAGCGACACCGGTTACAGGTACAAAATAAATCTTATGAGCAACATCTCTGTCTTTACTAACGACAGCTTCTATAGTAACTGGACTATTAAAAATGTTGATTGCCTGCTGCCTCATACGATGAAAAGTAGGACTTTCAACCGAAGAACTAACTTGAGTCACACCTGATATTGAAGGTGCCGTTAACTCAATACTGTATATACCATCATCGGCTTTTTCATCAACTCCCTGGCCATCATCTAGTAGTTTAAAAACTTCACTCTGACCATCTGCTGAAGTTAACTCAACTTCCATAGACAATAATTTCAGAAAATCTGCTTCATTAAGAAGTTCACCCTCCTGTAAAAGACGCATATCAAAAGTAATTTTTTCATTGGCTAATAGGCTATTAGGTAGAGGTGAGTTTTTAATTTTTAAATTACTGACTACCAAAACTCGGTTATCAGGATCAACATCAGCAAAAAGACGCCATTCACCTGTCATAGGGGCATTGATAGTTATAAGATCGTAATCTGGGGACTCAAACCAAGTTATACGTTTACTGTCTACACCTGCATCATAACTTTCACCATCTGGTTGTTCTAAAGTGGTTGGTTTTGAATCTTTGTTTTTAAAAACAAGGAGGGTAAACTCTTCTATCTGTTCATCAATTGAAAATTTATTATCTTTTAATGGTATAGAATCTCGTTCTGTTACCTGTTCAAATATTTTCAAAAATACTTTTTGCAACTCACTAGCATTAGCAACTGTTTGATACCAACCATCGGTTTCAGAAGCCATGGAAGATAATAACTTTTCATCGGCATCACCAGATAAAGCAATGGTGTGTATTGTAATTCCTGCTTCTTTGTATTGAGGCAGTAATTCCTTTAGTACTTTTCTTCTCGCTGCAGCATTTACAGCGGTATCTTTTGAAACATCAACTACACCATCAGTCAACAAAATTAAACTACGTTTTATATCTGGATCAGGTGCTTTCCATCCAAAGGAAGCATGTTCCATTGCGCCACCAATGTTTGTAAATAGTCCTGATGAATTAATTTTTTTAGCTGACTCAACAGCAGATTTTTTCCAGTTGTTATCAACAGGGCCAAGAGGTACAAGCATATTTACGTATCGACCAAAGGTCCAGATACCAGCTTGACTATCAGGAGGCAATAAATTGCTCATTAACTGAACAGCGGGTATACGCAAATTATCGGGATCATTTAGTTTCATACTTCCCGAGATATCAACTAAGACCCTGACATCGCTTCTTGGTTTAGTTGATTTAGCTGCAGAAATTGAAAACTGTACTCCCAAGATAATCACGAGCAAGATTAACAGCTTAAATTTTTTATGAATTGATAGATGGGTCATCATAGATAGCCGGTTTTTTACCTTATTTATTGTTAATGATTATGGCGATTAACAAAGTCTAGCCGATTTTTCACAGAAACCAAAGTAAATTGAGTATTTCAGTTAATCAAAGCTGGTATAAATTGTCTAATTTTCAATTAGTTATTTGGATCAAACCATCCAATAATTCGATCTTCAATGTCATCCACATCTCTTTCAGAAACCACTCTCCCCTGAACAGACTTATTAGCCAATTGTGTAGACTTAGTATCTCCGGTTACTAAGGGGTGCCATGAGGGTAAATCTTTATTCTCGGCGAGTAATCGATATGAACAAGAAGCAGGCATCCACTTAAGCTCCAATATATTTGCAGGAGTAATAGTAATACAATCTGGAACTAACTGCTTACGCTCTGCATATTTTGTGCAACCGCAATTATCCAGATCCAATAACTTACAAACCACATCGGTTTGTAATATATGGCCGGTTTCATCTTCCTCAAACTTAAAAATACAGCACTTGGCACAACCATCACAGATTGATTCCCACTCTGTGGCTGTCATTTCTTCAAGTGATTTGGTTTTCCAAAACGGTTCATTTGACATAGTTTCAGTCTTCATCGGGTTTTAAATAATTTTGGTCATCATAAATTGATGGTGGCATTTGCAAGTAATATCCCTCGGCATCTAAATGCTCTTTTACTTTTACGATATCAACTCTAGCAAGTTTGTCACGCTTAGATAAATTAATCACCATTGAAAATTCAGGTTTGCCAAAAGCCTTTATCAAAGGTTCAGGAATATTTGAGTATTCATCTTTAGTAAGCGTATAAAGGTACATTTCAGATTTAAGAGTACTACGATAGATATAACAGATCATGTTTAAATTGCATCCGAATTAAAACTATTAGTTTTAATTATTTGTAATAATGGTTCTTCCAATAAGCTTTTTCTCCAACCATTCCATCCATCAGGTTCCAAATACCAACTTGCTGCCTGATGCAATAAAAATTGTTCTAACCAACGCTTACTCGGAAGGACTTCTAAAGGGATTTTATGCTTTTTATGTATTGATTTCATTAATTCACGGAAATCATTCAAGGTATTCCCTCCTGACTGAAGGGCTCTTAAATTCAACACAGGATTTTGTTCTTGATGGCTAGGTTCTAATTCCCTATTACTCTCTTTAACGACCTTTAAAAGTTTTTCACCATAACGCCTAACAGCATAGGAAGGCATTGCACATTGAGTTGATAATTGTTCAACAGTCAGAGGGTTTTGAATTGCAAGAGACAGTAATTCTAAGTCTTTAATTACATGTTGTCTGGGTTTGTCATCTTTTCGTGCTCGCAGCTCTCTCCAGCTAGCAAGATATTTCAATCTACCTAGAGCCGAGCCTGAAGCTGTAATTGCTTTTTTGACTCGAAGATAAGCGGTCTTATCAATGTTGGCAACGGATTTTCTTTCACATCGTAAATCGCAATCTTCAATCATATTATCCAGAAAGTTATTATCTTTCAATAATTGCTCTTGAATAAGACAAATCGAATTTAAATAAAGTACATCAATGGCTGCATAGTCTAATTGTGCCTTGCTCAGTGGTCGTTTTAGCCAATTGGTTCTTGAGTGTTGTTTTTCAATGGAGATGTTTTCGAAGTTTTCAATAAGCTTTTGTAGGCTTAATGACAATCCGTCTCCAAGCCAAGATGCTGCTACTTGAGTATCAAATAGATTTTGAATCAGACCACAACCCATATGATAAAACAGCTCAATATCTTCACTTGATGAATGCATGATTATTCGTATATCAGGTGACTCAAGTAAATCAAAAAAGATTTGTAAATCAAGATTTGCATTTGGGTCAATCAAACTAATTTCTAAACCATCGGAAACTTGAAGAAGTCCAGGTTGCGGAAAAAATGTTGTTTCCCTAACAAACTCAGTATCAACCGCTAGTAAGGTGCTTGTCTTTAATTTTAAACAGCATTCATTTAATGCATTTTGACTATCTATATAGTTGTATGAAATCACTTTTCAGCTACATCCGCTGCAGAACGCAAATCTTTTCTCAGAATCTTACCCACATTAGACTTTGGTAATTCAGACATAAATTCGATGTATTTAGGCCTTTTATAGCCTGTTAGGTTTTTCTTACAAAACGCCATCACTTCTTCTTTAGTCAAATCAGGTGACTTAGGAACTATGAAAATTTTGACCACTTCACCACAATTATCATCATGGACACCAATTGCAGCAAGTTCTAATATTTGAGGATGTTCAGCGATCACCGATTCCAGTTCATTAGGATATACATTGAATCCTGATACTAAGATCATATCTTTCTTGCGATCAACTAACTTCACATACCCCTCTTCATTAATTGTTGCAACATCCCCCGTTGCAAACCAACCGTCTTCAGTGATCGAGTTTGCAGTCTCTTCAGGTCGTTGCCAATAGCCACGCATGACTTGAGGGCCTTTGATAGATAATTCTCCAGGTTCGTTAAACCCTAGTTCATTGCCATCATTATCTCGAATCGATATATCAGTCGACGATATGGGTAAACCGATACAACCACTGAATTCTTTTGCATCCATAGGATTTACTATTGCAGCAGGAGAAGTTTCGGTTAATCCATAGCCTTCTATCATCACTGTATTAGTCAGCTCTTCCCATTCTTTGGCGACAGAAGGCTGAACAGCCATTCCTCCACCAAAAGACATTTTAAGTTGGCTAAAATCAACGTTCTCTATACCAGGTGTATTGATTAAACCATTAAAGAGGGTATTTACGCCGGTAAATCCAGTAAAACGATTATTTTTTAATTCTTTGACAAAAGCAGGCATATCACGAGGATTAGTGATCAATATATTCATGCCGCCAATTTTGGTAAATAATAGACAATTAGCTGTTAAAGAAAATATGTGATAAAGAGGTAAAGCAGTGATGATAACTTCTTTATCTGTACTTAAAGTCGTGGTAAACCAGGCTTCTGATTGCAATACATTCGATAGCATATTGTTATGAGTTAATACTGCTCCTTTTGCTACACCTGTCGTTCCACCGGTGTATTGTAAAAAAGCTATATCATCTTTAGTTATTTCAACAGGCGAAAAAGATTTTTTTTGACCTTTAGCCAGTGCCTCTAAAAAACAATCATGTTGAGGAAGATTGAATTTAGGAACCATTTTTTTAACAGACTTAATCAGCCAATTAATAATATTACGTTTTGGCCAAGGGGAAAGGTCAGCAATTTCTGTGACCACTATTCGTCTAATTGGTGTCTCATCAATGATTTCTGACAATACATGGGCAAAATTTGCCAATACTATGATGGCCTCAGCACCAGAATCACTTAATTGATGGCGTAATTCTCGACTGGTATACATAGGATTAACATTGACAGCCACCATACCGGCTCGAAGAATCCCGTACAACGCAATAGGATATTGCAATAAATTAGGCATCATGATCGCAACTCGGGAGCCCTTTTTTAGGTGTAATGTATGTTGTAGATAAGAAGCAAATTGTTTCGATTTTTCGTCTAATTCTTTAAACGTTAAGGTAACACCCATATTAGTAAAGGCATTTTTATCTGCATATCTCGTTAGTGATTGCTCAATCATGTCCACTAAAGATTGGTATGAATCTGTATTTATTACTTCTGGAACTCCAGCAGGATAATTCTTTAACCACACCTTTTCCATTCAGTTGCCCTTATATAATTATAATTATTTGTTCATTCTCTTATTCTTAACCTAGACCTTACCCAAAGAAATATACGGGGTCAATGCCCTTAA
Organism: Enterobacterales bacterium; assembly: GCA_047618765.1. Classification (GTDB taxonomy): domain Bacteria; phylum Pseudomonadota; class Gammaproteobacteria; order Enterobacterales. Next base: position 6,631 of record JBLHLI010000020.1, read on the forward strand.
ATTATTATCCATTGGCAAATTGACAACTTTACCATAAACTAGAGGTATATATTTTTGAAAATTATTCAGGATGAACAAGTGTCTTTTAATACAACCGACCTTTATATTTTACTTATTGAGCCTTCGTCAACTCAGCGCAAGTTCATCATTCAGCACCTTGAAGAAGCCGGAATAGGCTCTATTCATGGGGTTATTAGTGGTGAAGAAGCCCTGCAATCAATGCATAATGATTTACCTGACTTGGTCATTAGTAACATGTATTTTTCAGATATGACTGGCATCGATTTAGTCACTAAAATGCGTGAGGATCCAACAACCGAAGCAGTCCCCTTCATGTTAATTTCTAGTGAATCTAGCTTTAAAATGCTCGAACCTATTCGTCAAGCCGGAGTGATAGCTATTCTCCCTAAACCTTTTACTAATAAAGATCTCACAAGAGCGCTACTAGCGACTGTGTCTTATATTGAACCCGGTGAGTTAGATTTAGATCTTTATGAAGTAAACAATCTTAATGTTTTAGTGGTAGACGATTCTAAATTAGCTCGAAAATACATCTGCAATGTCATTGTAGAAATGGGCATATTAGGAGAAAATATCGTTATGGCAGAAGACGGTAAGGATGCTCTCGAGAAGTTTGGTGAAACAGATTTTGATTTAGTCATCACAGACTTAAATATGCCAATAATGGATGGAAATGAACTTATAGAACACATTCGTAATGAATCGGCCCACCCCTATGTCCCAATAATGATGGTTACCAGTGAATCCAATAATGCACGACTTGAGCATGTTCAACAAGCTGGTGTTTCAGCGATTTGTGATAAACCCTTCGAACCAGCCCACGTTAAACAGTTACTTATTAGTATGATGAATAATTAAATCTTATCGTTATGTGTTAAGACTAACTCTGCTAAATCATCCGCTGGTTGAATATTGAATATTTGGCAATAGAAATTAAGTTCCGATTCTAAAGCAAAACTAATATTTTCACTCTTTCTAAAACCATGTTGTTCTCCTTTAAGCATGATCAATGCATGGGGTATTTGTTTTTCATTGAGAGCCTCTGCCATGGCTATCGACTGTGCAGGTGGGACTACCGCATCTTCATCACCTTGTAGCAGTAAAACAGGACAACTTATTTTATCGGCTTGATTAATGGGAGAACGTGACTTATAAAGCTCCTCAGCTTCTGGCCAAGGACCAATTAGACTATCGAGATAGCGTACTTCAAATTTATGTGATTCCTTCACTAGACAACTTAAATCGGCTACACCGTATCGGCTAACTCCAGCAGAAAATAAAGAGTAATTGGTTAAAGCTGTGTAAGTGGTATAACCACCTGCACTGCCACCTCGGATAGCAAGTCTATTGTTATCAACACTACCGCGTTCGACTAGATATTTTGCTGCATTAACACAATCATCTACATCAACAATACCCCATTTGCCCTTTAATCTATTCCTGTATTCTCTTCCAAAACCAGTACTGCCAGCATAATTCACATCAACAACAGCAAAACCTCTCGTTGTCCAGTATTGAATGGCGCTATTATAATCTGCTGTGGTTGCCGATGTTGGACCACCATGACTCATGACAATTAGAGGTGGGGATTCATTCTCTAAACCTTGATACTCACTTGATGTAGGTTGATAGAAAAATGCATACGACTTTTGATTGTCAGTGCTTTGAAAAGATATAGATTCTGCGATGGAAATATCTTCTGTGGTTAAGACTGGCGGTTGTTGACTGCTGAGAACTGTCGCTTCATTAGACTTTAAACTATAAGCAATAACAGCTGCTGGTTCTGATTCAGTACTAGCAATAAAATATAAATGTTCATCGCTATAATAGAGACCCCCTTGATAAGCACAATAAGGTAGATCCAAAGGAGTTATATGGCCTTTCTCAGGCTCTACTAAACACAAATGCTCTCTACCGTCTTCAACATAGGCAGCAAACAAAGTGTTAGCATCGATAAAAGCGTAACTACAGGTTCCAAATTGCCATTGTGGGAATCCGAATTCTGTATCGGTTGGTGTCAGGGCATTTAATACCTGCTCTCTGAAAGAATAGATATTCCACCAACCACTTCTGTCCGAAACAAAATGTAATTCACCATCTGGACACCAAGCGGGTTGATAAATTGATTCCTCATCATTACTTAACACCGATACAACATTGCAGATATTTCCAGCATCATCAATATCCGCTGTCCAGAGTGATGTTTGATCCCAAGGCATGTTAGGATGCTCCCAACTTGTCCAGGTTAAGCTTTTACCATTAGGAGATAGTCTTGGATAAGAATAGAAGTCTGAACCCGTTATCAATACCTCTACATCAGTCGTATCTGATATTGAAACCCTAACAATTTCATTTTTAACTGCAAGAGGATCACCATCTTCACTATGTGTTTCTCTGATGCAGACCAACCATTGATTATTTTCTGCAATTTCAATATCGGCAAAACGAGTACCATGTTTAAACGGTGGTTCTGGTGTTAGCGGTTTAGGTTCATTATTTGCAACTTGATGATAAAGTCTTTGATCAGCATCATTGGCGAAAATAATTTGGCCATCGTTTACTGAAAAGTCTGCACCACCATATTCATGAACTCGAGTTCTTACACTAAAATTTTCAGGAGTTATTACTTTAGCTTCTTGACCTAATCCACCGCATAAAAGTACAACTCGTCCTGCTTCCTCAGGTAAACTCTCGAGCCAATAGACGAGTCCATTATCAACGGTTAGATGACCAAATCGATGGCCAGATTTGGCTAGTAATTTTGCTGATATTTTTGAAGGCCAGCTGCCATATTTTTTTTGAATGTTATTATTCATATTATTCTCTTAGATGTGACTATTAATTTAATAAGCCTGTATTTTGTAAATTGACTATTATTCATTATTCCTATCCTTAGGTTCAACTCCTGGGGGTGTATATATTAGCTGTCATACTTATAAATTTCCCATACAAATGTATTTCATTTCTAAAAAGTCATCTAACCCATGATGTGAGCCTTCACGTCCTAGACCTGATTCTTTAATTCCACCAAATGGAGCTTGTACTGCCGTCAATATACCAACATTGACACCTACCATACCATATTCTAGTGCTTCTGATATTCTCCAAGTTCGTGATATATCTTTGGTAAAGAAATAAGCTGCTAAGCCAAAACTTGTATCATTTGCCATAGCTATTACCTGTTGTTCGGTGTCAAAAGGTAAAATGGAAGCAACAGGTCCAAATATTTCATTCTTAGCAATTTTCATTCTAAAATTAACATTGGTAACTAAGGTCGGCTTGTAATATAAAGCGCCTAATGATTCATCAACTTCACCGCCAATAACAAGCTTGGCACCATTAGTGATGGCATCATCAACCAAAGCTTGAACTTTGTCGACAGCATTAGTATTGATTAAAGGCCCAACCTCACTTACATCATCTGCTCCGTTAGATAATTTGAGAGCAGCTATTTGAACTGACATTTTTTCTATGAATTGTTTGTAGACGCCTTGTTGAACGAAGATCCTATTTGCACAAACACAGGTTTGACCTGCATTTCTAAATTTAGAGTCCATGGCTTCTTGTACAGCATGATCAACATCTGCATCATCAAATACAATTAAGGGTGCATTACCTCCTAGCTCCAGTGATGTTTTTTTCACAGTAGAGGCACATTGAGCTAATAGTCTTTTGCCTATAGCTGTCGAGCCAGTAAAAGTAAATTTTCTAATCTTTCTATGCTGGGTTAATACGTCCCCAATGCGTTGTGATTGAGTTCCAACGACGACATTAAATATACCTTTAGGAATTCCCGCTCGCTCAGCAAGTTCGGCTAAGGCTAAAGCTGATAACGGAGTATGCTCAGAAGGTTTAATAATAAAACTGCAACCGGCTGCTATGGCTGGGGCTGCTTTTCTGGCGACCATGCCTGTGGGGAAGTTCCAAGGTGTTATGGCTGAGACAACGCCAATGGGTTGTAGAACAGTTAACTGACGATGAGCGTCCGACTGTGAAGGAATAACATCACCATAAACTCGTTTAGCCTGTTCAGCAAACCATTCGATATAATAGGCAGCATTAGTAATTTCACTAACTGACTCTTTGATAGGTTTGCCTTGCTCTAAAGTCATTATAATTGCAAGATCTTGTATATTATCGATAATGAGTTGATACCAATTCATCAAGATTTTAGACCGTTCTTTTGCTGTTTTAGCAGCCCACTTTTTTTGAGCAATCACAGCACTATCAACGGCGTAATTAAGTTGCTCAAAGCTCACCTCAGCGATACTTGCAACAATACTACCGTCAGCCGGATTATCAACATCAAAAGTCTCAGCTGATGATTGCCATTTCCCGTTTATATATGAACTAGTCTTTAATAAACTATAATCGTTTAAATTCATTGCTGCTAACTAATTAACTCTACTTACAATTTAGGCCCATGTTCAGAACTTTGCCACCAAGACATTACAAAACGATTAAAAGCCGCTTCAGCACCTAGGCCAAACTTTTCACCTAAACTCTTGGGGATCTCAAAATTAACTTCAAAGACTTCAGTATCTTTTACAGCATTTAGAATGAGATCATCTGAAGTGGATACTTCATCAATGAGACCTTTTTCAATTGCCTGAGTACCATACCAATGCTCTCCGGTAGCTACTTTTTCTACATCTAGTTCAGGTCTATTATCTGTGATAAAGGATTTAAATAATTGATGAGTTTCTTCCAATTCTTCTCGAAATTTCTCACGGTCTTGATCGGTATTCTCTCCAAAGAGAGTGAGAGTACGTTTATATTCGCCAGCAGTATGTTGTTCGTAATCAACATCCATTTTTTTCATTAAGCGATTAAAATTAGGTATCTGTGCAATAACACCAATCGAACCGATTATTGCGAAAGGGGCAGCAACAATCTTATTGGCAACACAGGCCATCATGTAACCACCACTTGCAGCCACCATATCAACAGCAATAGTTAAGTTGATCTTTTTATCTCTAAGTCTTTGTAATTGAGAAGCTGCTAAACCGTAGCTATGTACCATGCCTCCTGGACTTTCTAGGCGCAGTAATACTTCATCTTGTTTTCCAGCTATAGCGATAATTGCTGAGATTTCTTCGCGGAGTGAGTTAACTCCAGAAGCTTTCATGTCGCCGTTAAAATTAAGTACAAAGAGTCGCTTATGACTATCTTCTACTTTCTCAGCTAATTTTTCTGCATCTGTCTCATCTTTGGATAAACTGTTTTTTAAGGCTTTGGCTTTAATCTTCTCTTCTTTAGTTTTTATTTTATCAGCCTTTTTCTCCGCTTTAATAAGCTCCTTAGTCTCAAATTTTGTTAGCAAATCCTGTTGCAAATCTAGAACCATATCTTTGTATCGGTCAGTTAAATTTGTTAACTTAATAGAGCCCTGAGTATGCCCTTTTGATTTGGCAGTTTTACCCCTTTGACTCGAACTAACAATTCCTCCAATCACTACCAAAATTGCAACTACTATGGTTATGCTCTTTAGTAAAAAAAGACCAAAGTCGTAAATAAATTCCAAGATTCTCTCCTATTGAAGCTTTAATTATAAAAGCTTATAAAATAAATTGTTTTAGCCAATTTCTATAATACAAATTATACAATCAACTGAGTTTTTACAGCTACTAGATTTGACCATATAGTCAGTATTGTAATTAATCATCACCCAAAGAGCTTAATGAAGGCATTTCGCTACTGAGTGACTTAAATAGTTCACCACTATCTCGACCATATTGCCAAAGATATGAAATGATCATTTCAATATCTTTATCTTCTTCAATCATTATTTTTAATTGTTCATAAAATCCTAATGCCAGCAAACGAGTCTCTTTAAATGAGAAATAAAATGTACCAACTCGTAAATATAACGTTTTAAAGCCATTTAATATTAAGGTGTAAATAGGATTTTCAGTTGTTTGGCTAACTTGATGTAAAAGCTGCCAGTCATAAATAACATAGTCATCAGATATTTCTTGTAGATGAATAGCCTCAGCTAAGTACTTTATTAAGCTTTGGGGATCTTTTTTCAAGGTCGCTCGTAAATAAAGTGCAAATAGAGTTGTTCTTGTTTCAAGCAAATGTCTTACTAATTGCAATGATCCCAAATCATCGAGTCTGGCCAAGGTATCCAAAATATTGAGACTCGATGTCTGCCAATAATCATTAACTTTAGTTGCTTTACCATGTTGGATTGTCAGCCAACCATCCCGTGATAAGCGCTGCAGAACTTCTCTAAGAGTAGTTCTAGTTATCCCGATCAAGTCAGATAACTCTCGCTCAGCAGGCAATAAAGAACCTGGTGGAAAATGATTTTTCCAGATAGATTCAACAATATAATGTTCAGCAAAGGTCGCGGGACTTTTAATTTTAGAATTTAATAACATTAAAAACTCTTGGGTGTAATTGTAGGCTATTTTAAAAAATAGCAACTTGTTAGTGTTATTTAACCATTGAGAGCAGCATCTAACAACAATTTAATTGAGGAAATTGTAAATATAATTCACTGAAATACAAATCTTTTGCAATTCATTCTAGTCAATTTGCTAAATAGCAGCTAGAATTTGGTAACTGATTAATTTGAATCAAAAAATCGTCAAGGAATAATAAATATGACAACATCAATAAAAGGTGCCTTTTTAGATAATTTTCTCGGAAATTCACCTGAATGGTACAAAATAACAATTGTTGCTTTTTTAATACTAAATCCAATTTTATTTTTTATGGGCTATCCCTTCATTGCAGGCTGGGCACTAATATTAGAATTTATTTTTACTCTCGCAATGGCTCTAAAATGTTACCCCCTTCAATCCGGTGGTTTGCTAGCAATTCAAGCTATTTTTATCGGTATGGCCACACCTGCTAAAGTTTGGCATGAGCTAGAAATAAACCTACAGGTAATAATGCTCTTAGTGTTTATGGTTGCCGGCATTTATTTCATGAAAGATTTATTGCTTTATGTATTTACAAAAATAGTTTTAGGTACACGTTCTAAAATACTTATTTCAGTGATGTTTTGTTTTCTTTCAGCTTTCCTCTCTGCTTTCCTTGATGCTTTAACAGTTGCAGCAGTTGTAATGTCTGTAGCGATTGGATTTTATGGCATCTACCATAAGGCTGCCTCAGGTAAAAAGTTCCACCATGAGCATGATCACGCCACTGATGCTGAAATTATGGAACATCATCATGATAACTTGGAAGAGTTTAGAGGTTTCTTACGTAACTTATTAATGCACGCTGCAGTTGGTACTGCTCTTGGCGGTGTTTGTACTTTAGTTGGTGAACCTCAAAATGTAGTTATTGGATTAAGTGCTGGCTGGGACTTTATTGAATTCTTCTGGAGGATGTCACCCGTTACCATTCCCGTTTTATTCGCTGGATTAACGACTTGTGTACTACTCGAAAAGTTTAAAATATTTAACTACGGTTATCAACTTCCTGACGATGTGCGAGAAGTCCTTCAAGCTGCTAGTGATGAAGATGACAAAAATCGTACTTATCGTGATAAAGCAGCTCTGGTTGT
>JBLHLI010000021.1:0-14038 GCA_047618765.1 Enterobacterales bacterium
TAGGACTACAGGCCATGAATTGTTAGGTGATAATTCGACGGATGGAATATATACATTTTATATAAAGAATGTTTAACTCTCTACTTCTTAATAAGAACTTAACAATTAGAACTGAAGCATCTGTTCATTAGTTCAAAAGTTCAAAAAGAGTTGTCTTCCTAGAGGAATATACCGACATTCGTGCTCTTCATTAGACAGAATAACTACTGTTATCTACCTATGACTTTTCCATCTTATTAAAATCATGCCAAGCTAATAATGTCTCAGATTCTTTTTTCTGCGATATTCCAGCTCGCAACGTTTTTCTTCTAGACTTGGACAAGTTTCCAAACCAACTCAAAGTATCTTGTACTGTTTCCTTTCTAGGACGGATTTTCAATCCTTGCTTTTCTGCCTTAGACACACTCACTTGCGAAAGCCCTGCCATTTCGCTTTGACGAGGTATCCAGACTGGCATATTGCTCCAAGGCTGAATATTTTGCTGTTCTAGAAAATCAGCATCTGTCCAAGTAAAAGACGCATCACTTCCTGAGCCCTCTTTACAAGAATTCATCATATCCAAACTACTTTCAGAGTTCATAGCTGAGGTTGCATTAAATATACCCATGGCCTTTTGTTCAAGGCAGTGAATAATAAAAGCGCCTAAATCTCTAACATCAATATACTGTACAAAGTCTTTGCCATCACCAGGAGCTAGTACTTCTCCTCCCTTAGCAATTCTTACAGGCCAGTATGTATAACGGTCAGTTCTGTCTCTTGGTCCAACAATTAAACCTGGTCGAATTACTGTGGTTTTATTAGCAAAATTCTTCTCAGATATCTGCTCACAATAAGCTTTTAACGGGCCATAAGTTTCGCCGTTTATTGATTCCACTGTATCATCTTCTAATGTACCTACTGAAGATTCCTCATCAAGGGCAATTTTATGAATGTCTTTGTATACTGATATGGATGATATGAATAGATATTGGTCACACTGATTTTGTAGCTGCTTAGTTGAAGCATCGACTATTCTTGGTACATATCCTGAAGTATCAATCACACAATCCCAGCGTCGACCATTTAAGCCTTTTAAACCAATTCCAATGTTTGGATCACGATTACCGATAATTGTTTCTAACTCAGGGAATAATTCTTCCTTTGATCGCCCTCTGTTAAAAAGAGTAACCTCATGCCCCCTTGCTATGGCGTGCTTGACAGTGTGTGGTCCTAGGAATCCCGTTCCACCAAGGAATAAAATTTTAAGTGGTTTCTTAGCACTTAAAACAAGATTAATTTTATCTTTTGCAGAAGCGTTAGTCATTGTCAGTCCTGCGGTAACGGCAAGTGAAGCTGACAATGTTGAAGTGATAAAATGTCGTCTTGTACTCATTTGAACTCCATAATGTTTGTAATATTTTTCATTGAGTATCATTTTCAGATTCGTTAGATTGCTCTTGTTCAGCAGAGCGACCAAGCAACAGACCTACAACAGCCCAAATGGCAGCTATTAAAGCACCCACAGCAGCAACAGCTGCCATGCCTAATCCAAGTACCTGAGTCAGACCGGTAAATCCCCAGCCCCAAAAAACATCGCCACCTCGATAAACCACAACATCAATAATGGGTTTGGCCTTGAAACGCGTTTCTTGATCAACATAGGTAAATAGCATTTCTCTGGCTGGGCGAGTAATTGCATAATTTCCACCTCGTCTAAAAATTTGAAGCGCAACCACTACAGATAAAAGAGGAACCATAGCAACCGAGAGCAAGCCCCCCATAACAATGATTGGAATAAGAGCCAATGTCCAACCAAGCCCAACTTTTGTGGCCAGGCGTGATGTAATAAATAATCCAGCCACAATGGTCAGAGTATTGGTTGCAAGGTCAATAAGTGCCCAAATTTCAGTGCGCTCTGGGCGACTTAAGTCTGACATTAAGTTTTTCAGTTCCAGATAAATAAAAGAACCGATACCCGTGTAGAGAAACAAAAATAATGCGATGCCTAACAGAAATTTATTTTGTATTAACAGTTTAAAACCGGCAAAAGGATTACCACCAACGCTTTGCATTAGTTTCATCTGGCCAGTATTACTTTCATTGTCTAATTCATTTTTTTTGATTTTTTGTAAATAGAATATTATTGGTAAGGTAAGGAACAACATGCCACTGGCAATTAACATCAGATTATAAGTACCAATACCAGAAAATAATAATGGAATAGAAGGCCCTGCAATGGCACCAAGACTTGCACCTGTAGTGATAATGCCAAACAATCGTTTTGATTGTTCTTTGGTATACAGATCTGCCATGAAGCTCCAGAAAACCGATATAGGAAACAGACTAAAAACACTGACCCAAATATAAAAAGCTTGGTCAATCAAAAATCCATCTGTCATGTTTTGGGAGAGCAGATAAAACAGCACAAAGGTAATCGAGAAAAAGGTATAAACAGAAGGCACTAGATTCTTTAATGATATTCGAGAAACTGCAAAACCATAACCTGCAACAACGGCGAAGCTGAAGAAGAAATTAATCGTCCAAAGCATACTAACTTCAGCATCAGACCAGTCACTAGCCATAGCGTCACGCACTGGCCTCAATATATAATAGGAAGCCATTAGAATAAGCACTAGAACGAATGAAGCAATGGTTGCTTTAATTTCATTAGGCTCAACTTTTGATATTGTTTTTAGAAACTTGCCAATCGGGTTTTCAGTATTGTTATTCATTTATTTAACCTTGGAGAAATATTATCGAACTTCAAGTTCACAAAACAGGTGTTGTTAACCTGATTTATAGATCATGTCGACCCATAGTATCGTCAAATTGATTATATTGACAATCTTGCATACTGGTTATAATGAGTATGTCTATTCCTGATCAACTATTAAGAAATAAATCGGTAATACTATAGTTTTAAACACAGTTTAACAGGTTTAAACTTATCTAAATAAAGAGATAATGTAAAGAAGTGTGAGCTTGAAGAGGATTCTAAACTCTCCAAGCTTTGAAATTGAATTAGCTTTCTAAATTAAATATAGGCTGAACAATTAATACTTAGTTAAACGGATGTCTAAGTATGATAGTTTCATTTCGATCAGGACCTGTTGATATGATATCAATAGGTACACCAACTATTTCTTCAATTTTACTGATGAAATTAAGAGCGTTTGTTGGCAATTGCTCAATACTACGAGCACCAACTGTTGTTTCACTCCAACCTGGCATTTCAATATACTCTGGGGTAACTGCAGCAAATCCTTCAGCACCACAAGGCATTGCAGTCTGTTTTTTTCCATTACAAAGATAAGCTGTAGCAATTTTAACCGTTTCTAAACCATCTAATACATCAAGCTTAGTTAAACAAAATCCGGTAACAGAATTAATTTGCACAGCTCTTTTTAATGCAACAGCATCTAGCCATCCACATCGACGAGGACGACCTGTTGTTGCTCCGAATTCATCGCCTACTTTAGCAAGTCTAGCACCAACATCATCAAACAACTCTGTAGGAAATGGACCAGCACCCACTCTTGTTGTGTAAGCTTTAGTGATGCCTAAAATATAATCAAGGTAGCAAGGACCAACACCGGTACCTGTAGATGTTCCGCCAGCTGTTGTATTTGAAGACGTTACGAAAGGGAAAGTACCATGATCGATATCAAGTAATGAACCTTGAGCACCTTCAAAAAGAATGTTTTCGTCAGCATCTCGGTTAGCGTGTAATATTTCGCAAACATCATCCATCATAGGCAATAATTCACGCGCATAAAGCTTAACTTCTTCCATTAACTGGGAGTGATCAATAGCTTCAACACCGTAATATTGTGTCAGTGAAAAATTGTGGTAGTCCAAGACATCCGCTAACTTTTCTGAAAATGATTCAAGATCAGCTAAGTCTGCAACACGTAGCGCACGTCTGGCTACTTTATCTTCGTAGGCAGGTCCAATTCCTCGACCAGTGGTTCCTATCGCTGACTTTCCTAGTTTAATTTCACGGGCATTATCAAGGGCTTCATGGTAAGACAATATTAATGGGCAAGCAGGGCTAATTTTCAAACGGCTTCGAACAGGTACGCCTGAATCTTCTAATCCTTTGATTTCTTTCAATAGAGCCTTTGGAGACAAAACTACACCATTACCGATTAGGCAGGTTACGTTTTCTCTTAATACCCCTGAAGGAACAAGATGTAGCACTGTTTTCTTACCGTCAATAACCAAGGTATGGCCGGCATTATGTCCACCTTGGAAGCGGACAACAGAAGTAACTGACTCAGTTAGAAGGTCAACAATCTTACCTTTACCTTCATCACCCCATTGAGTACCTAGTACAACAACATTTCTTGCCATAATATTTATCTAATACCTAATCTTAGTTCAGGATCTAATCTCTAGGAAATAGTAGTCCTAGAAAGGAAAGAGGCGAATTGTACGCCTCATTTTAAAGAAAATCAGTCTATTTTTAAAAAAAATGACTATCATTTGCACAACTTATACTTCTAGCTAAGTGAATAAAGTATTAATAATCCACCCATCATACTGGCAAAGCCAAACATTCTAACTTTTGATGAATCAAGCTCTACAATATTTCGCAATACATCCTTCCATTTTGAAGGGCTTGCAAATGGCATAAGTCCTTCAAAAATAAGGAGTAGTGCTAATGCTGTTAGAAAATCGCTACTGTCCATATTGCTTATCCATATTTATATTCTATATAACCAATGCTCAATGACCAATGACCTAGGTACTTACAATTACACCGACAATAAAAGCAGAAATCCGGGCAAGCCCGGATTTTTAGTTAGCCTAAAAAACAGACTATCAGTTTTTCTTAGCACCTTTAGCTTCTTTCATAAATCTGAAGAAATCGCTATCGGGCTTAATAACCATGATATCTTGATTATTATTAAAGGACTTATTATAGGCTTCAAGGCTACGAACAAAGCCAAAGAATTCAGGATCTTTGCGATAGGCTGTTGAATAAATCTTAGCAGCTTCTGCATCGGCCTGACCAATAAGAATCTTCGCATCACGTTGAGCATCGGCTTCGATAATTGTCGATTTTCTATCAGCACCAGCTTGAATGATATCTGCTTCTTTTTTACCGTTTGAGCGAAAAGATGTAGCGACTCTTTCACGTTCTGAACGCATACGTTCATAAACAGTGCTACTAATCGCAACCGGGTAATTCACCTGTTTAACTCTTACATCAACAATTCTAATACCAAGCTCTTTTGCACTTTCATTAGCACTGTTTCTGATACCAACCATCATCTCTGCTCTTTCTCCAGAAATCGTTTCTTTAACAGAGTTGTTACCCACTTCAGCACGTAAATCATTGTTGACCATTCTTTCAAGTAAACTTTCAGCACGATTCATATCGTTTTGAGTACGAATATAAAACTGATTATAATCGTCAACTATCCATTTCACATAAGTGTCAACCACAAGAGCTTTTTTCTCATTAGTCATAACTTCTTGAGGACTGCCATCCATTGTTTGTAACTTTGTATTAACATAGATGACTTTGTCAATAAATGGAAATTTAAGATGTATACCAGGCTCGCGAGCTATGGCTTTATTAGTTTCTTCATCTTTCTGAACTTTACCAAAATGAAGCAAAATTCCACTTTGCCATTCATTAACAACAAAGATTGAATTTGATCCTAATACTAAGAGGACCGTAATAATTAATACCGATAATGTTTGCTTGGGACTCATTATATATTCCTCCTAATTATTTGGCGTTGTGGTTGTTGGATTACGATTATTTTTAATCAGTTGATCAAGAGGTAAATACATCATATTATTTCCTCCCTCCACATCGATAATTACCTTATTTACTCGACTATAAACCTTTTCCATAGTCTCAAGATACAAACGCTGACGAGTTACTTCAGGTGCAGCTAAATATTCTGGCAATAATTTTTCAAACTTAGCTACATCACCACGAGCAAGAGCTATCGCTGATTGTTGATAAGCTGTAGCAGCTTCGAATATCTTAGCAGCATTACCTACTGCCGCAGGGACAATTTTATTTTCATAAGACTGTGCAGTGTTAATATAACGCTCTTCATCTTCACGAGCTTTAATCGCATCCTGGAAGGCTGCTTTCACTTCTGGAGGTGCATCGGCTTCTTCCAATGTTACTTCAGTTACAATCAAACCCGCATTATAGGGTTCCATTGTTTTCTCAATTATAGCAAGGGTGTCTATTTTAATAACTTCTCGGCCAGTAGTAATGATATCGTCCATGATTGCATTACCCACCACTTCTCGAAGTGCACTTTCAGCAGCTTGAGTAATGGTATCTTCTGGAGACACAACATTAAATAAATAATCTTTAGGATTATCAATTCGATATTGCACACCCAGTCTAACGATGACGATATTCTCGTCCTTCGTCAGCATAACGCCTTGAACACTAGTACGCTCGATAGAGCTAATATCAACTTTTTGATAGCTATCAATAAATTTTGGTAGCCAATGTAGTCCAGCACCTACGGTCTCATTATAAGCACCAAAGCGTGTAACAACACCGCGTTCTTTTTCATTAATTGTATAAAATCCTGAAAGAACATAAACCAAGACAATAATACCTAAAATGATATATAAACCCATTTTACTCAGAGGAGATTTCACAGCTGCTCCTCCTGAGTTACTAGATTTTTTACCACCAGATCCACCCGTTACTTGATTCCAAAGCTTCTTCAGCATATCTTCTAGATCAGGTGGTCCGCCACCTTGATTACCTTTATTATCTCTGTTGCCCCAAGGATCTTTATCTTTGTTGCCGTTTCCCGGTTCATTCCAGGCCATATTTCTCTCTCCAAAATAACTAAACTGCTAAATTAAGGCTAAAAAGCCATTTTTTTTAAAATAATTCTTTATGATAGTTTATAAATAATTTACTAATTATATTCTTAAACATGTAAGTTAAATACATATTAATGAGGCTAATAAATAATTACCACTGTTGATTGATAGGAAATTGTAAATGATTCCTACTTAGCATCAATATATTGGTCTAAATCTAACTTTAATGTTTGTTTTAATCTTTGCCAATCAGCTGAGGCTAAATTGATAGATAGTTGTAATGAACCATCTTCTAAATAGCTTTCTTCACTTATCGCTTCAAGATGAAATAATAAACCTCGTAACTTACCCAAACTAGGAGGAATGGTTATTTGAGCAATTAGTCGGTCTCCTGCAACAAGCTCTGCAATGGCTTCGAGTAAAGAGTCTATTCCACTAGCAGATTTGGCTGACACTCTAACTTCTTGAATTTCTTGATGTTCATTGCGCAAAATTCCTGTGGGAATATCGGTTAGTAAATCGACCTTATTCATCACTTTGACAACAGGCACTTTACCAGCACCTATTTCAGCCAGTACTTTATCTACTGCCATCTCTTTCTCTTGCCAACTTGGATCAGCATAATCAATAACATGCAATAACAAGTCAGCTTCTCGCGTTTCTTCAAGGGTAGCCCTGAAAGCTGCAACCAGATCATGAGGTAGATGTCGAATAAACCCAACTGTATCAGCCAATATCACAGATTGACCTTTTGCTACTTCAACCCGTCTCAATGTCGGGTCTAGGGTTGCAAATAACTTATCTTCTACAAAGACTTTAGCACCGGTAATTTCATTAAACAGTGTCGATTTTCCTGCATTGGTATAACCGACTAGTGAAACTGTTGGTATTTCAGCACGACTACGAGAGCGCCGCCCTTGATTACGTTGCATCGACACTTTATCGAGTCGATTTTCAATATTTTTAATTCGCCCCCTCAATAATCGACGGTCTGTTTCTAATTGAGTTTCACCTGGGCCTCGAAGTCCTATACCACCTTTTTGTCTTTCTAAGTGGGTCCAGCCTCTGATGAGTCGAGTAGACATATGTTTGAGCTGAGCCAACTCAACCTGTAGTTTACCTTCATAGGTCGCTGCTCTTTGGGCAAAAATATCAAGAATTAAACCAATTCTGTCGACCACTCGACATTGACAAATTTCTTCAATATTACGCTCTTGTGCGGGTGTTAGGGAGTGATTGAATAAAACTACATCAGCTTGATGCAATTTAACAGCTTCAACAAGGTCTTCCATCTTACCCTTGCCCAAATAAAGTTTGGCGTGGGGTGCTTGGCGCTTGGTGGTAACCATATCGAGAATAGTGATTCCTGCGGATGTCACCAATTCAATAAATTCTTCTAGTTCTTCTCGATTATCGCCTCGAGCTTTAACAGAATAATCTACATGCACTAAAATGGCGTTTTCACCACCTTCATGACGATCAAACATGTTTCACAGCTTTAAAACTCAAAAATTATAACTCCAATTTACATTAAAAAAGGGGCATGCGATTAACAAGCCCCTTCGATCAACTTGCGAATGCTTAGTTATTACCGAAGTTTTCACCTTCATCATTTGCATCAGTTTCTGTTTCAGCTTCTATTTCAGATTCTTCATCACTTGATTGAGCGCTAGGGCTAGCATGAGTTAGCTTTACATTTCTAGCAGGTACAACCGTAGATATAGCGTGTTTGTATACCATTTGACTGACAGTATTTTTTAACAAAATTACAAATTGATCAAAAGAATCAATCTGGCCCTGTAGTTTTATACCATTGACAAGATAAATTGCTACTGGAACCTTTTCTCTTCGCAAAGCATTCAAATATGGGTCTTGCAGTGTCTGGCCTTTAGACATATTGTACTCCTTAATATTCTTGTTATTTTTATTACTTACCGTCGAAGTTCTATATATGGTACCAAATAATATTTTTCCAAGCCAATAGTTTCGATTTAATGCAATTATTTACAATAATTCATGTACTTTTTGTATTAACTTCTAATTTAATTGAAGCTTGTAGATGATTAGTCCATAAAATTATCAATTAGTTCGGTTAATCTTTGATAATTATCTGCCTTTCCAGTTTCTAACCAATGTAAGTCAGGCCAACTACGAAGCCAGGTCATTTGTCTTTTCGCTAATTGGCGACTTGCGACAATCGCCTTTTCACGCATGGTTTGGTAATCAATTTCACCCGATAAATACTCATAGGCTTGTCTGTAGCCGACGCTTCTCATGGCCGGTAAATCTGCTGAAAGAGCGGCATCATGGTAAAGCCCCTTCACTTCATCGATAAAGCCTTGCTCAAGCATAAGATCAAATCTCAAGGCGATTCTATCTCTTAACAAAGCACGGTCCTTAGGGGCAATAGCGACATTAAGAATAGGATAAGGCAGAGATTGCTTAGCTTGCTCTTTGAAATACT
Source organism: Enterobacterales bacterium (assembly GCA_047618765.1). GTDB lineage: Bacteria > Pseudomonadota > Gammaproteobacteria > Enterobacterales. Next base: position 9,263 of record JBLHLI010000021.1, read on the forward strand.
CTGTCAGTGTTTTGCCACTGATCATATAAACTTCTAGAGCTCTTTGAATACGCTGAGGATCAGTGGCTTTGATACGATTAGCTGATTGGGCATCAAATTGCTGAAGTTTTTCATGCATAAATGGCCAGCCCTTCACATTTGCTTCATCAGCAATGCTTTTTCGAATATTTTGATCTGCCTCTGGTAAATCTGCCAAACCATCCCGAAGAGACTTGAAATAGAGCATTGTCCCTCCAACTAAAACCGGAATTTTGCCTTTAGCTAATATCTCTTCAATTAATATCTTCGCGTCAATGCAAAACTGAGATGCTGAGTAAGGTTGGTCGGGATCACAAATATCGACCAGGTGATGGGGAGCCTCTGCTAACTCTTCTGCTGTTGGTTTAGCAGTTCCAATATTGAGGTTTCTATATACTAAAGCAGAATCTACAGAGATAAGTTCGCATCCTCTGTGTTTATGTAATTCCATCGCAAGGTCTGTTTTTCCTGAGGCAGTTGGCCCCATCAAGAAAATTACAGGCAGTTTTTTTACCTTATTCATCTGTTTTAAATTCTTGATTAAAAAAGCCAGGCAAGTCCTTAAAAGGAAGCTCTTTTAGTTCTAATTTAGAAAGGTCATTACACTTTTGTAATAAACTTAACATTAAAACGGCCCGTTCATTGCTTAATAAGTAAGTATTCACTAACTCTTGGTTATCGATTAATGATAACTCAAGGCAAATTTCCTTGATGGGTAAACTTTCAAGCCAAAGAGGAACTTCTAATAGGGTTATTTGCTTTTCATTCACTCTTGCTATGATATTAAGTGTTGCTAAGGACTGAGCAATTAACTCAGCTTCTGAGCATTCTCTGCAGTTTATTATTTCTGGAAATAGTAATTTTTGGCTTTTTGTTTCACTAGTACCCTTTACTGCAGATAGTTGTTCAATATTTTGTAGCTTAATTTGTTTCAATAGCAGAGGTACAGATAATAAAATCAGGCGTTGGTTATTTTCCAATAAGCAAAATTCAATACTCAACCTTGTCAAAAATCGCCAACCATTTATCTCAGGTACAGACAGTGACTGTTGCTCATTAATTCCTTGATAAGAGGTTGTAGGGACGGATTGCAGTAATGAGCGATAAGCTTGATGCTGGCGGTTATCAGTAATTGATTGAGCATAGTTTGAATGAGAGGTTGAAGCAAAGGTTGCAGTGTTAAACTCTTGAGGTAATCTCTCCTCAAGGCATTCATTATCAATAAGTTCCTTTCCTTCAGCCAAACCTCTCTCGATAGATTGCACCAATAAATCATGTATAAGTCTAGCGTCATGAAATCTAACTTCATGCTTTGTTGGGTGGACGTTTACATCAACTTTGCGCGGATCAAGACATAAATATAAAACATAAGCAGGGACTCGACCTTCAGGAATAAAACTTTGATAAGCCTGTCGAATGGCATGGTTGAGCACTTTATCTCTTACTGGACGATTATTGACATAAAAAAATTGTCCATCAATTTGGCTTCGATGATAATCAGGAAGTGCTAGCCAACCTTTTATTTCAATATCTTCATGACGTAGGTCTAGCCGAACACTACGTTGCATAAATTGACGTCCACAAACAGCAGCGACCCTTTGCTCTTGTTGCTCTCTATCTTTAGCAGCTCGAAAGCGGCGTATCATTCGGCCATTATGCTTAAGTGATATAGCCACTTTAAAATTAGCTAAGGCAACTTTTTTTACAATTTCTTCAATATGATTAAATTCAGTCTTTTCTGTTCTTAAGAAACGTCTTCTAGCTGGCGTATTAAAAAATAATTCGCGCACATCTATTCGTGTCCCTTTGGCAACAGCAACAGGAGTTAATTTAACCTCTCTATCACTTCCTTGTGCTTCAGCCTGCCAACCTTCAGTTGAGTCTATTGTTCTTGAACTAAGGGTAAAATGGCTGACACTGCTTATGCTAGCTAAAGCTTCTCCTCGAAACCCAAAACTATTAATTACATCAAGATCATCTAAACTGCCAATTTTACTGGTGGCATGGGGTGCTATTGCTAGTTTTAATTGATCTTTAGGGATGCCAGAACCATCATCACGAATGCGTATTAGGGATGTGCCACCAGAAGATATTTCGATATCAACACACTCAGCGCCAGCATCAAGACTATTTTCTAATAATTCTTTTACAACGGAGGCTGGACGTTCGACAACCTCTCCGGCTGCGATTTGATTCGCCAACTGTACATCGAGCTTTTTTATTGGCTGCAAGGCTTAGGATTCTCGTTGTTATTTATTAATGAATGACGATTAAGGATTTTCTAGACTAGCAGTACAACAAATTATGATTTCGTAGGTATAACTAATCTTTTCCCTACAAGAAGTTTATCACTTTTTAAGCGATTAGTACTACGTAGTGTCGATAATGAAACACCGTATTGATTTGCGATATCAGAAAGAGTATCACCTCTTACTATTTTATGAGATGCATTGACTATTTTCTTTGATTGACGACTACCAGAAAGTGAAGCCATCTTCACACCTGTTGGTGTGTTGGTTCTAAAATAGGCATGGATACCTTTTAAAATACTATTAGCCATCTTAGTTTGGAAATTTTTAGAACGAAGATTTTTTTCATCACTAGGATTTGATATAAAACCTGTTTCTATCAAGATAGAGGGAATCGCTGGATTTTTAAGAACCACAAAGGCCGCTTCACGAGGCTTCTTATTATGCATAACCATTATCTTATCTAACTCGTTGATAATATTACCTGCAATACCACGGCTTAATCGTACTGATCGCTCAGTTTGAATTTTCAGTAATACTTCTGCAACTTCTGGTTCATATTTATCTAAAGCTACACTATCAACACCACCTAATAAATCCGCATCAGTTTCACGCTTTTCTAACCACAGTCCCACTTCAGATTTGGCACCTTTATCAGATAGTATCCAGACAGATGAACCTCGAACCTTTGAACTTCTAAAGGCATCAGCATGAATCGATATAAAGAGGTCAGCACCTTTATCTCGAGCTATTTGAGTACGCTTTCCTAGGCTTAAATAGTAGTCACCAGTACGGCTGAGTTCTGCACGCATACCTGTTTGTTTATTAATCGTTGCTGCTAATCTTTTGGCAATACTAAGGGTGACAGCCTTTTCTTTACCGCCAGCTTGACCACTAGCTCCTGGATCTTCGCCACCATGACCTGCATCAATTACCACAAAAATGACTTTTTTCTTTAATTCAGAAGCCCTTGTCACGGCTTTACTTTTAGCAGTGTTTATTTCTGGGTCTTTGAGATCTAAAACTAATCGATTACCGACATTTTGGATGGGCTTTAGCGTAAAGCTATTTGGAATCACTGCACGTTTAAGATCTAGTACGACTCTTAATTTACCACTATCTGGAGATTGGCTGGTTCTAATTCGTTTAATCAAAGTGCTATTAATATTAATCTTACTCAAATCAACATTCAATTTACCTGATTTGATATCAATAACCACCCGGTGTGGATTTTTAAGCACTATGAGCTTATGTTCTGATGAAGCGCTCATATCAAAGACTACTCGGGTTTTAATTGGAGATTGCCAAAAACGAATACCATCAATATGTGAGGGTGCAGCAAAGATGTCAAAACCACTAAACAATATCAATAGAGTTAGTGTATATTTAACTAACTTTTTGATCTGTAAAGAGTTTTTAAAGCAATGAACTGAATTTTTCAGCAACATTGAACATTTATCCTCGCGAAACATTATTATTAATAGTTACACAATACAAAATTATTATATATTTCACAAGTTTAGATGACAATTTAAAGATATTGCTTTAACTTATCTAGTAATAAATTACCCCTTGAAGTCCCCGATTGAATGCTACATCTTCGACCTGAACCTAAAAATTCAAGAGTCACTGAAATATCGGCCTGCTCAAGCCAGCCTTTGCCTTTTTCTGGCCACTCTATAAATGCTATTGAGTCTTGATCAAAATAATCCCTAATACCCAAATATTCTAATTCCTCCGGATCACTTAATCGATATAAATCAAAATGATAAGCCCTTAGGTTCTCAAATTGATAGGGTTCAACCAAGGTGTAAGTGGGGCTTTTAACGTTACCATTATAACCAAGGGACTGGATCACCGCTCTTACTAAACGTGTCTTACCAACACCTAAATCTCCATTAAGATAGCAAGTCGTCGGAGCTTCGATGAATTTCGCAATCAGTTCTCCAAGATTTTGAGTCTCTTGTTCAGATGCCAGTTCAAGCTCAATCGAGTTAAATTGCTTTACCATTCTTGTTTTACCATTACTGATTTACCAACATTCTCAGAGGACTAATTAAATCTGTTGCCATTAAACCTTTCTGACCATTCATAGCGGCGAGGTCACCTGCTCTAGCATGAAGAGCAACACCAATTCTGGCTGCTAGACTTACTTCAATACCTTGAGCTAAAAGTGTGCCGATAATACCACTTAATATATCTCCCATTCCAGCAGATGCCATACCGGGATTTCCTTCATTACAAACAGTTGTTAGATTGTCATAATCTTCAATTAGCGTTCCTGCGCCTTTTAGAATAGCTACAGCTGAATATTTTTTCTGTAATAAATGTACCGCTTGATATCGATCTTGCTCAATCTGAGAAACGTCCAAATTCAACAGGCGCCCTGCTTCACCAGGATGAGGAGTAATCACCCAATTTGATTTTTTGTATTGATCAGAATTACTGGTTGCCGCTAAAATGTTTAAAGCATCAGCATCTATTAGTAAGGGTAAGTCTGTTGCACAGA
>JBLHLI010000022.1:0-13588 GCA_047618765.1 Enterobacterales bacterium
AAACTACAACAAAACTTTGTTCGTGACATCGATGTTGATGAAGAGCTGGCTTTGGTGTTAATCCAAGAAGGATTCACTACCATTGAAGAAATTGCTTATATTCCTCAATCAGAAATGATGGAAATTGAAGGTTTTGATGAAGATCTTGTTGAAGAACTTCGTAGTCGAGCTAAAAATGCTCTTCTAACGAAAGCTTTAGTGAGTGAAGAAAAACTTGAAAAACAAGATCCTGCTGAAGACTTATTAACAATGGAAGGCATGGATAAGCATCTTGCCTTTGTGTTAGCAAGTAAAGGTGTTGTTACGATGGAAGATTTGGCTGAATTAGCCATTGATGATCTATTAGAAATTGAAAACATGGATGAAGAAAAAGCGGGTAGTTTAATTATGACAGCCCGTGCACCCTGGTTTGAAAATAGCGACGAATCATAATCCCTCTTTGCAAAAGCAAGAATAAGCGCAAGAGATAGGATAGGAGCAAGAGAAATAACATGGCCGAAATGACAGTAAAAGAATTAGCCGGAGTTATCGGAACTGACAGCAAAAAGCTGATTTCACAGCTGCAAGAAGCAGGTGTGAAAGTAACAAAAGCTGATGACGTTGTAACCGATGAACAGAAGGGTTTATTGCTTGGGTTTTTGAAAAAGACTCATGGTGAAGTTGAAAACTCAGAACCAAAGCGAATTACTTTAAAGCGTAAGCAAAAAACGACATTAAAAGTTTCAGGAAGTCATGGTAATAATAAGACTGTGAATGTTGAAGTACGCAAAAAACGCACCTATGTTAAGCGTAGTGATTTGGTTGCTAAAGAACAGGAAGATCGTGATAGAGTTGATGCGATAAAAGCTGCTGAACAGGCTGAGATAAAAGCTGCTGAAGATAAAATTGCTGCCAATGAGGCCGCTGTTGAAGCTGCCGTAGAAGCTGCAAAAGCTGCCGAAGTCGCGTCTGTTGAAGCTGCTGAACAGGCTGCCAATGTAACAGAAGAAGGAACTGCAGATGTTATTGTTGCAGAAGCCGAAGTAAAAAGAACCAGTGAAGCTGCCGAAGTTGCTAAAGCTGCAGCAGCAGAATTAGCTGTAGCCCAAGTAGTAGCAACAAAAACTGCAGCCACTGCTCAAGAAGAAAAGAAGAAAACTGAAAACACTGCTAATGATTCGCGACGTAAGAAAAAGAAGAAGGGTCGTCGTCAAGACAATGAATTACATTCTCCTCGTCCAGCGAAACGACGTGGAAAAGTGAAACCTACTGCAACGCCTAGTGCATTGCAACATGAGTTCTCAAAACCTACTGAACCGGTTATTAAAGATGTAGCAATACCTGAGACGATTACTATTGGAGAACTGGCATCCAAAATGTCCGTTAAAGCTGGTGAAGTAATCAAAGTAATGATGGGAATGGGCGTTATGGCGACCATCAACCAAATTATTGATCAGGAAACAGCAACTCTTGTTGTTGAAGAGATGGGACATAAAGCTGTTGTTGCAGATAGAGCTGATATTGAAAAATCAGTCTTGAATGAAAATCAAGAGAGATCTGAAGCAGTAGATTCAGTTCACAGAGCCCCTGTTGTTACTATCATGGGTCACGTTGATCATGGTAAGACATCTTTACTTGATTACATCCGTAAAGCTACGGTGGCATCCGGAGAAGCTGGTGGAATTACTCAGCATATCGGTGCTTATCATGTAACCACTAAAAATGGTGAAATTACATTCTTAGACACACCTGGTCACGCTGCCTTTACAGCAATGCGTGCTCGTGGTGCTAGTGCTACTGATATTGTTATTCTAGTTGTTGCTGCTGATGATGGAGTAATGCCTCAGACTATTGAAGCTATTGCTCACTCTAAAGCTGCTGGCGTACCTATGATTATCGCTGTCAACAAGATGGATAAAGAGAATGCTGACCCTGATCGTGTGAAGAATGAATTATCTACACATGATGTTATCCCTGAAGATTGGGGTGGTGAGTATCAATTTGTTCATGTATCAGCTCAAACTGGTGAAGGTGTTGAAGATTTATTAGATGCAATAACACTACAATCAGAATTATTAGAACTAACAGCTAAAGTAGATTGTCCTGCTGAAGGTGTTGTTATTGAAGCAAGACTTGATCGTGGTCGTGGACCTGTTGCAACTGTACTCATTAAACGTGGCACACTGAAAAGAGGTGATATTCTTCTTGCAGGTCAATACTACGGTCGTGTACGAAGCATGATGAATGAAAATGGTGTTGATCAACCAACTGCTGGTCCGGCTATTCCGGTAGAAGTTTTAGGACTCTCTGGTATACCTAAAGCGGGTGATGAAGCTGCTGTTGTTAGTGATGAGCGCAAAGCTCGTGAAGTTGCTAGTTATCGTCACAATCGTGAGCGTGACTTAAAACTGGCTCATCAGCAAAAGACTAAACTTGAAAATATGTTTGCTACTATGGAAGCAGGTGATATTTCTACTCTTAACTTAGTGGTTAAAGCTGATGTTCAAGGTTCTGTTGAAGCCTTGATAGAGTCATTAACAAAATTATCTACCGATGAAGTGCAGGTTAAAATTGTTTCATCCGGTGTTGGCGGAATCGCTGAGACTGATGCAAACCTCGCTGCTGCTTCAAATGCAATTATCATTGGTTTTAATGTTCGTGCTGATGCTTCAGCTCGTAAAGCAATTGATAACCAAGGCGTTGAGCTACATTACTACAGCATTATTTATGATGTAGTTGATGAAGTTAAAGCTTCTCTAACGGGAATGCTTGCACCAGAATTTAAACAAGAAATAGTTGGTCTTGCTGAAGTTCGTGATGTCTTTAAATCTCCAAAACTTGGTGCTATTGCTGGTTGTATGGTGACAGAAGGCAATGTGAAACGTAATAACCCAATTAGAGTACTGCGTGAGAACGTTGTTATCTATGAAGGTGAATTAGAATCATTACGTCGATTTAAAGATGACGTAAATGAAGTTCGAAATGGTATGGAATGTGGCATCGGTGTGAAAAACTACAACGATGTTAGAGCCGGTGACCAAATTGAAGTCTTTGAAATAGTTGAAGTTAAGCGCACACTTTAATTGAGCTCTTTTAGATAAGTAATAGTAGGTGAGAAAATATGGCACGTGAATTCGGTAGACCACAACGTGTAGGTGAGCAGATCCAACGAGAGCTCGCTATGTTAATGCAAAGAGAATTGAAAGATCCAAGAGTAGGAATGGTAACTGTATCTGCTGTTGATGTTTCTCGTGATCTTGCCTATGCCACTGTCTATGTAACTTTTCTTGGAAAAGATAATCCAGACGAAATAAAATCGGCAATAGCTGCACTTGGAAATGCTAGTGGATTTTTACGCAGCCAGTTAGGTAAAATCATTCGTATGCGATTAACGCCTCATTTAACCTTTAAATATGATGAATCACTTGTTAGGGGTCGGGAGTTATCTTCATTAATTGATGAAGCTCGAGCTCGAGATAGTGCTATTGATACAGAAAGTGATACGGACAGTGATTCAGATAGTTCTGCAGAAAAATAGGATTTAAAGTGGGTAGACGAGGACGTTCTAATGGTAGAAAAATCAATGGTATTTTTCTACTTAATAAACCTATCGGTTTAAGCTCAAATCAAGCTTTGCAACGCGTTAAAAGATTGTTTAATGCAGCCAAAGCTGGACACACAGGAAGTCTTGATCCTCTTGCAACTGGCATGTTGCCAATTTGCTTTGGTGAAGCCACAAAATTTTCACAGTATTTGCTCGATTCTGATAAACGTTATCAAGTTCAGGGATTACTCGGTATAAAAACCGAAACTGCTGATGCTGAAGGTGCGGCTATAGCAACAGCTGAAGTGAATGTTTCAGAATCAGAGTTGTTAGAAGTGATGGAAAACTACCGTGGTAATATCGAACAAATTCCGTCCATGTATTCTGCTATAAAAGTCGATGGCCAACCACTCTATAAACTAGCTCGAGAGGGCATTACTATAGAGCGAAAATCGAGGCCTGTAACCATCCATGAACTTGAATTATTATCCTTTGAAACACCTTATGCAGAAATGGATGTTTATTGTAGTAAAGGTACTTATATTAGAAATCTCATCGAAGACATTGGTGATGATCTAGAATGTGGAGCTCATGTGACTCGTCTTCATCGCAGTCAAGTTGGGCCTTATCAAGCTGAAAACATGCTTACTTTTGAGCAATTGGAAGTACTTCTTGAAGAGTCTGGAATGGACGCTTTAGATGCTACTCTTTTGCCTGTGTATTCTTCAGTCGCTCACTGGCCTGAAGTTATTCTTGATACTTCACTGGCTTTTTATGTGCAGCAAGGTCAACCTATTCAGGTCGCTGATGCACCTGAAAAGGGTGGGGTAAGACTGATGACAGACAAGGCAGAATTTTTGGGTATCGGTGAAATCAATGAAGATGGACTGGTTGCACCAAAGAGATTGGTTAGTCAGCAAGTCTAAATTTATATTTATCATCCCCTCATCGTCGAATATTTGCTTTTTATCCTTCATCTTGGAATGTCTAAGAAATCACTCTATAATAGACAAATTACTCGCCATAATTGATTATTTCTTAGAACAGAATAAATTGCTGAAGGAACAGAGTAACTATTTTGAATAACTACTTTGAATAAGAATAAGAATAAGAATAAGAAAAACTATGATAAGAAAGTACTTAAAGGTGAGAGAAGATACAGAGCAAATTTGTATCGGACTAAGTGAACAGGAATTATCCAATCAACCAAGAACAGAAGTTTCTCCTGCGAAATGGCATCTAGGCCACACTACCTGGTTTTTCGAAAAAATCATATTAGAAAAACACTCTGAAAATTATCAGTGCTTTAAAAATGATTATGATTTTGTGTTTAATTCCTACTATAAACAAATTGGCAAACATGTAAATCAATCAGATAGAGGCGAAATCGATATTGAGTCATCAGATATTTTGGACTATCGAAAATATGTTGATGAAATGATGATTGCTCTACTAGACTCAATTCAAGATTCGTCTCAAGATTCCTCTCAAGACAGAGAAATAAAATCTCTCCTACAGATCGGCTTAAATCATGAGCAGCAACATCAAGAACTATTGCATATGGATATTAAGTCAGTCTTTTTTAGCTTAAATAAAAATTATCCTCTAGCAATTAAACAGCAAGATAATAGTAATGAAGGCTGGTTATCTATTCCTGAAGGTCTTAATGAATGTGGTCTTAATGAAGGTGAGAATAGCGATGAGGATTTTTGTTTTGATAATGAACAGCCTCTCCATAAGCATTACCAATATTCTACTAAAATCAGCCACTCATTAGTGACCAATGCACAATATTCCGAATTCATCACCTCAGGCGGTTATAGCAACCCTAAGTATTGGTTAAGTAAAGGCTGGGATTGGGTTGAACACAATACAATAACTCATCCACTCTATTGGAATGATTCATTGGCGTCTGAATCCCCAGTTGCCCATATTAGTTACTTCGAAGCAGATGCCTATGCAAACTGGATAGGATGCAGATTGCCTACAGAATTTGAACATGAATATTTTGATCAGTTTACTAAAACGCCTAGTGTATTATGGAGTTGGACTTCGTCTCAATATAGTCCTTATCCCGGATTTCAAAAATTTAATGGAGCCTTGTCAGAATACAGCGGAAAATTTATGTGTAATCAATTTGTTTTACGGGGTGGCTGCATTGCAACCCCCCAAGGTCACTGGCGACCTAGCTATAGAAATTTTTATGAGCCCCATCAGCGATGGCTATACAGTGGAATAAGATTAGCCAAGGATGATAATCAATGAGAGTTGTAAATTTACTAGATACCCAAAGCATGTCTAGAGAAGAAGTTGTTGGACATTTTGCTGAGGCCGCTGCTGAAGGTTTTTCAAAACAGCCTAAGCGTCTATCTTCAGAATATTTCTACGATGATGTTGGGAGTGTTTTATTTCAAAAGATTACCCAGCAAAGTGAATATTATTTAACAAAAACTGAATTGGGTATATTAACAAAATGTGCGTCTGACATTTCAAATTACTTTATTCATAAAGAAATAGATGTTGTTGAACTTGGTGTGGGCGATGGTCATAAAACCAAGGTACTTATTCAATCTTTTATTGATAAAGGTTTTAAGGTTAACTTTTATCCCATCGACATTTCTAAAAAGGCAATTAATCTATTACAAACTTCTGTACAAGAAAATGATTCCCTTGCTATAACGGCTGTCGTTGCAAAATATTTTGAAGGCATCAATTACATCCATGAACATTCTGTGAATCAAAAGATTGTGCTATTTTTAGGCTCCAATATTGGCAACACAGATAAATGTAAAGGGGAAAGCTTTTTACAGGAGTTACATCAGAGTCTAAGCAAAGATGATCTGTTACTGACAGGTCTCGATTTGATTAAAGATATTGAAGTCCTAAATAATGCTTATAATGATAAAAATGGCTACACGAGGCAATTTAACTTAAATTTATTAACACGGATGAACAATGAATTAGGAGCAAACTTCGACGTCTATCAATTTGAACATTTAGGTCGGTTCAATCCTGAACTTAATGCGATGGAGAGTTTTTTGATTTCTAAAATTGACCAGGTTGTCTATTTTGAGCAATTGAATATGGAGGTTGAATTTCGTGAATTTGAGCCTATCCATCTTGAATATTCGTTTAAATATAGTGCTAATGAGATTGAAAGTCTTGCAGAACAAACAGGTTTCAAATTTATCAAAAGTTATACCGATGACAAAAACTATTTTATTGACACTCTTTGGCAGAAATAAGCCTTTAAAGATTAACAATATACTGACAGACTAATCCTTACAAAGAAGGGGCAGCCATAGTTGGATATAAGTATTCACATATCACAGGATTCACATCATCTAGAGTCATACTATCAAGTTTTATTTGAATTGTTAGGTACTGACATAACTCTCTGATTACTATAATAAAAAACTGATAAATATGCTCTTTTAAATTGAATTGTATTTAGCTATTAATATTGTTTGTTATTCCAGTAATATAAAACTCGATTTATGGGTTGCTGTAGCTGTGCTGTTCCTATAGAATATGCGTCCCAATATCTGGCTGAGTTAGTGATCGGCGAGATACTTTAACTAGGAGAATAAAATGTCACTAAATAACGAAGCGAAAGCTGCAATAGTAGCTGAACATGGTCGCGGCGAACAAGATACAGGTTCACCAGAAGTTCAAGTTGCACTACTAAGTGCTCAGATTAACCATCTTCAGTCACACTTTAAAGAACATATCCATGATCATCACTCACGCCGTGGTCTTCTACGGATGGTAAGTCAGCGACGTAAATTGCTGGATTATCTAAAACGTAAAAATAACGAACGGTATTTAAGTTTAATTGAAAAATTAGGTTTACGTCGTTAAAAAACGTTTTCAAGAGGGGCTTTATGCCCCTTTTGTTGTCTTAGGATAGTAAAACATTTAGGTTAGAAGAGTATTAGAAAAAAAGTCTTAGCATACTAAAAACTTAGCATACTAAAAAAATCCGGTCCCGTGAGATCGAGAAAACATAAAACAAGGAAATACTGTGAATTTAATAAGAAAAACGTTTAATTTAGGAAATCAAGAAGTCGTACTAGAAACGGGTGTAATTGCTCGTCAAGCAACTGGTGCGGTAATGGCAAGCATTGGAGATACAGTGGTTATGGTAACCGTTGTAGGTAAGAAAGAAGCTGATCCAGGCAGACCATTTTTTCCACTAACCATTAACTATCAAGAAAAAACTTACGCTGCTGGTAAAATCCCTGGTGGATTTTTCAAGCGTGAAGGTCGACCTACTGAGCGTGAAACGCTTATTTGTCGATTAATCGATCGTCCACTTCGTCCATTATTTCCAAAAGGATTTATGAATGAAGTACAGGTTATCGCTAATGTGGTATCAATGGATAAAGAAATCGATTCAGATATCGTTGCAATGTTAGGCGCATCAGCGGCACTTGCAATTTCAGGCATTCCATTTAACGGTCCTATCGGCGCTTCACGTGTTGGTTATAAAGACGGTGAATATTTATTAAACCCTTCAGCTACTGAGTTACTTGAATCATCACTTGATTTAGTTGTTGCTGGTACTGAGCATGCTGTACTGATGGTTGAATCAGAAGCTCAAGAACTTAGCGAGCAAGTCATGCTTGACGCTGTTATGTTCGGTCATGAACAAATGCAACCAGCTATTACTGCAATTAAAGAATTTGCAGCTGAAGCAGGCAAGCCACGTTGGGATTGGGCTGCTCCAGTAGTTAATCAAGAAGTATTGGATAAAGTTAACGCTCAGTCTAAAGCTGATATCACAGCTGCTTATCAAATTGCTGATAAGATGGAACGTTACGTTAAAATTGGCGAATTAAAAGATGCTGCTGTTGCAGCCATTGCTGATGATACTAATAAAGGCGAAGTTTCTGATATATTCCATAAAGTTGAGAAAGCTGTTGTTCGTAATCGAATCATAGCTGGTGAGTCACGAATTGATGGTCGTACTAACGACATGATTCGCGCCTTAACAATGAGCACTGGTGTTCTACCAAGAACTCACGGTTCATCTCTATTTACACGTGGTGAGACTCAAGCTTTAGTCGTTGTTACTTTGGGCACACAACGTGATGCGCAAATTATCGATCAAATCACAGGCGATTATAAAGATCACTTCATGTTGCATTACAACTTCCCTCCATTTTGTGTTGGTGAAGCTGGCTTTATGAGTGGCCCTAAGCGTCGAGAAATCGGTCATGGTCGTTTAGCACGTCGTGGTGTTGCTGCAGTTCTTCCTACAATAGAAGAATTTCCATACACAGTGCGCGTTGTATCAGAAATTACTGAATCAAACGGTTCAAGCTCAATGGCTTCTGTTTGTGGTACTAGTTTATCGCTGATGGACGCTGGTGTTCCAATAAAAGCTCCTGTAGCTGGTATTGCAATGGGTCTCGTTAAAGAAGGCGAAGACTACGTTGTTTTATCTGACATTTTAGGTGATGAAGATCACTTAGGTGACATGGACTTTAAAGTAGCTGGTTCTGAAGCTGGTATTACTGCATTACAGATGGATATCAAAATTGAAGGTATCACTCGTGAGATTATGGAAAAAGCGCTTCACCAAGCACATGGTGGACGTCTACATATCCTTAGCGTAATGAATCAAGCAATTGATACTCCACGTGATGATATTTCTCCATTCGCTCCACGTATTACTACAATCAAAATCAAATCAGACAAAATTCGCGACGTTATTGGTAAGGGTGGTGCAACTATCCGCGCTATTACTGAAGAAACTGGAGCGACAATTGAGATTGATGATGATGGAACAATCAGAATCGCAGCATCAGATGGTGATGTAACTCAGGCAGCAATTTCACGTATTGAAGATATTACTCGTGATGTTGAAGCTGGCCAGATATTTGAAGGCACTGTAGCAAGACTTGCTGACTTTGGAGCTTTCGTAACAATCGCTCCTGGTAAAGATGGTTTAGTACACATTTCACAAATAGCTAATGAACGAGTGAATAAAGTGTCAGACCACCTTAAAGAAGGTCAGAAAGTTGATGTTAAAGTACTTGAAGTGGACCGTCAGGGACGCATTCGTTTAAGTATGAAAGCAATGCTTGAAGAAGTTGCACCTGTTGTAGAAGAAGCACCTGCTGCTGCTCCTGCAGAGCCATCAGCCGATTCAGAGGCTGAGTAACTAGAGCGAAAGTTAAGTAAAGCTGAGCCTACAAAATTCTTTTGTAGGCTCAAATTAATTTCTTCCCATTTACCACCCCCCTTAGTTACAATAGATAAGAAATTTAGTCATCGTCTAAATTGCTTTTGCGGACTATTACTTATTTCTTAAAAAGTTACTTAAAGAATTACTTAAAGAAATGCTTAAAGAATTACTTAAAGAAATGCTTAAAGGATTAAACAAAGGATTACTCATTAAATAATGAGTAGCTAAAGGATTATTAGCTAAAGGCTTAGAGCATGACATTCATTAGGTTTTTTAGAATTTTAATTAAACAGAAAATATCATCTTCTGTTGAGCAACGTTATCAATCGATAATTGCTTGTCTGTTACTGCTATTGTTATCGAATTGCGCTTCATTACTTGATTCTGATATCGCTAAAACCAAAAGTGAGAAAATATATACTCCTGCCCAATTAAGAGCAGATTTAAATTTTTTCAATAGAGTATTAAAAGAAGTACACCCAGAACCTTTTGCTCGATTAGAGCGAAATAAATTTCAAAATAGTTTTGACCAACTATTTATCCAGACATCTTGGCCACAGCGACGGAGAGATTTTTTTAGAAATTTTGCGCCTTTGGTCAGTAGTATCTCAGATATTCATACTCGTGTTTTATACCCCTTTGAAGAGCAACAGTATTTCCTCGAACAACAAGGACAATTCCCTTTAGCAGTTCTATATTCAACTGAAGGATTAATCGTTGTTGCTGATCAACAAAGAATTCCGTTGATACCAGTAGGGGCTAAACTTGTCTCAATCAATAACATCGATATTGATACGATATTAGATAATTTTAAAAACTATATTCCAGCTGAAACGGTGACGGGTCAAAGACGCATGATCCAAATGGAATTTACGAGTTTACTGTGGAGTGTTTACCAACTTGAAGGCGACTATGACGTCGAATTCATCTGGCGAAATCAACATTTTTCAAGAAAAATTAAAGGCATTAAAAATAAAACTACTGAACAGGCCAAGTCAACGGTTTCACATTATGGATTAATGTCTATAGATCCGAGCACTTCAGTTCTATGGTTAAATGATTTTAATGAGGAGTATGATAAATTTGAAGCGTTTTTGGATTATCAATTCAAAGAATTAGTCGAGCAGAATAAAAGTAACTTGATTTTAGACTTACGCTATAACCAAGGTGGTATAACCGACAATCTTGCTCTGTTACTATCTTATTTAACGTCTAAGCCTATTAATTGGGCAACCCATGCAACTTTAAAGTTAAGTGAGCCATTTAGGGATCAGCATGGTCTTTTGTTGAATAATGCTAAAAATCAAAAATATGGTAATTATCTCGATTGGTTACCGGTAGAATATTTAAACTTTTGGCAATGGGAAATATTGTTTGCTGATGATGGCGAACTACTTGAAACGAATATTAAATCAGTGGTTAGTGAAAAGGAACATTATTTTACTGGGAACATCGTTGTCTTGAGTAATGGATATTGTTTTTCAGCCTGTGCATCTCTTGTTGCAACCCTTGAAAAGAATAAATTAGCGACGGTTATTGGTGAGTCTCCCGGTAGTATGACCAATGTACAATATGGATATCCGATTGAAATTAAATTACCTAATACAGGTTTGAAAGTTATCATTCCTGCAATGAAATTTGTATTAGAGAATACTAAAACATTGCCCAATAATGCCCTAGTGCCAGAGTATAAAGTTGAAAGACTTAGGCTTGATGTACTATTAGGAAGAGACCCTGTGCTTGAATTTGCTTTGGACCTTTTAAAGTAACATTAATGTAATATTTAAATTAGGTGTAATTTTTATCCATCATAATCTACCAATTTTTCATTTTTGGGTCTAAACTAAATAGAAGTACCTATATTAGGTCTAGATTGTTCTAGAAAATGATAATTTAAGTGATTATTTAAGTGATAATATTATGAATATACAAAATATGAAAAATATGAAAAATATGAAAAATTGGTTAAATGCACGTTGTGTGCAGTTGTTAAACGATATTAATGATACTCCTCTGACAGATAATTCAGATGAAGTTAAAATGCAACTAGTGATGAGTGCAATGAGAGAGTCTTCTATTGAGATGTTTCATCGTGCCGCAGAAAATGCCAGAAAAGATATCGATAAAATAAATGCTGCTGCCTTTATGGAAGATATCGATGATGTTAATAATGCTCTTGAAGGATTATCTGAGGCTACGCCAAAGGCTGAAATTAAGCCAGAACCTAAAATTAAGCTAAAAAGTTCTGTTATTAGACGAGTTGATTCGTTCTAAATTTGTACAATAGTTAGAGTATTACTAGTTTTCACCTGCCTTGAAATGATAGAATCCCCTCCCTTTATTAACACTTAGCGGTAATGTTATCGAAGTAGTGCAGAAATTAGCCCTACTTAAAGCATCAATATATGACAAAAAAACTATTTATAAAAACTTGGGGTTGCCAGATGAATGAATATGATTCATCCAGAATGGCCGATCTCTTGAATACTACACACGCATTAGAACTATGTTCAGAAGCTGAACAGGCTGATATATTGTTATTAAATACTTGCTCAATTCGAGAAAAAGCGCAAGAAAAAGTATTTTCACAATTGGGGCGCTGGCGTAAATTGAAAGCACGACGACCTGATATTTTAATAGGCGTTGGTGGCTGTGTTGCTAGTCAAGAAGGCGCAGCTATTCGTAAACGGGCGCCGTATGTAGATATCATCTTTGGGCCTCAGACTCTACATCGTTTGCCTGAAATGATTAATAAAGCTGGCACTACACAAAAAGCCGTTGTTGATGTTTCCTTTCCTGAGATTGAAAAATTCGACCGCCTACCAGAACCTAGAGCTGATGGACCATCTGCTTTTGTATCGATCATGGAAGGTTGTAGTAAGTATTGTAGTTTTTGTGTCGTTCCCTATACGCGCGGTGAAGAAGTTTCTCGGCCTGCCGATGATGTTATTGCAGAGGTTGCCGAACTTGCAGCCCAAGGTGTGAGAGAAGTTAATTTACTCGGCCAAAATGTGAATGCCTATATAGGTGATACGCACGACGGTGAGAAAATGGATCTTGCTGAGTTAATAACCCTGGTTGCAACCATAGATGGTATTGATCGTATTCGTTTTACGACCTCTCACCCTTTGGAATTTTCAGATAGTCTAATCGATGTCTATGCTGAAGTACCCGAGCTGGTAAGCCATCTGCACTTACCTGTGCAAAGTGGTTCTGATCGGATTCTTGCGATGATGAAAAGAGGGCATACCGTTTTAGAATATAAATCTAAAATTCGTCGTTTGAAAAAAATTCGTCCCGATCTTTATATGTCTTCAGACTTTATTATTGGCTTTCCTGGCGAGACTGATGCTGATTTTGAAGCGACTATGAATTTGATTCAAGAAATTGGTTTTGATATGAGCTTTAGCTTCATTTACAGCCAAAGACCCGGAACACCTGCAGCTGATCTTGTGGATGATATAAGCCTAGAAACTAAAAAACAGCGTTTGAAGTTATTGCAAACAAGACTATCTCAACAATCCCAAGACCTGTCACGTAAAATGGTAGGTTCCACTCAACGGCTGTTAGTTGAAGGGCCTTCCAAGAAAGATCCTATGGTACTTGCAGGAAGAACTGAAAATAACAGAGTGGTTAACTTTAATGGACAACCACAACATATTGGCGAATTTGTTGATGTATTAATAACCGAAGTATTGCCCAATAGTATGCGCGGCGAACTGATTAAATAGGCTTAATGTGATTGATTCTAATACGACTAATACAGCAACAAAGACAGCTCAGTTAAAGAGCCAAGAATTTGAATTTTTACCCCTTGATAATGACCGATTATTGCTCGTTAATGGTGAATTTAATGATAATCTGCGTTTAAT